>CAIYBQ010000541.1 GCA_903924445.1 uncultured Armatimonadota bacterium
AAGCCTTCTATACGACCCTCCGGCTCGCCGGCAGCGTTAGTCAGCAAGAAGGTCGGCAGTGTTCCAACCCCCGTCTTCGATGCAAGCGCGCGCCCTTCACGTTCAGTGTTAAGGCGCACACAAACGACTTTAGACAATGTTGCCTGAACGCTAGGATTCGGAATAGTCTCCTTATCCATCTTTTTACAGTACGTACACCAGTCTGCATAAAAGTCGATCAGAATAGGCCGGCGGGTTCGCTTTGCATCCGCAACGGCATCCTTCCAAGATGTGTACCACTTTACTTTTTCAGGCATAGGGCATTCTATTAGCCCGGGACCGGACTGGCAACGCTCAAACTGGTATTCTACATACGATGCAAACGCAAGTTTCACTTCGCCGCCGAGGCCCAAAACCACGCTCAATCGCCGAATTAACCGAAAAGGTAGATGCATCTGTGCGAGCGCTTCGTCAGACGGGTATTCCATTCACAATTCAGGATGTCGCAGACCACAGTGGCATTTCAAGAGCATCCCTCTATCGAATCGAAGGGCTTCGCCAACGCATCGGTACCCATGGAGACCAACCAACCAGTCGTCCCGTGTCGTCCCGCGAGCTGAACCTCCTTCGTCGTGAGCTTGACAGCGTACGAGAGGAGAGGTCAACCGCGGTCAAGGAAAATCGTCGTTTGCAGATAGAGCTCAATCGCGCCGTCCGACGTATCGATGAGCTCATGCTGGATGGTACAGAAAAGCTTCAGGCAGCAAAGTCAGCCGAGGAGAAAGCTGAATCAGCTGTTTCAGACCGTGATGGCATCTTTGCGGAAGGTTTTCAGGCAGGTTTACGTGCAGCATCCCAAAAAGGCCGAGGGATGGCTCCGGCTGCCGGTTCAGAGGACCTCAATGTCGCAGCCGCGCGGTTGCCACGTGCAGCGATGCTGAAAGCGCGGCGCACATTGGCACTTGCAATCCATCCTGATCTTTTTCATGACAATCCGGCAGCTCAAGTGCTTGCTGGCGAAATTTTCAAGCTGCTCAATCAACTCGCGACGCCCGGACAAGGGCCATCAGATAAACGTTACTAGTACCAGCGTCGCATTGATTTGAGTAACACGCAAAGCAAGCTCACGGCTTTGGTTGTCTCTTCAGCACAGTGGTCACCACGAATGAGACATCAAGCGTTCCCTGCGATAATGAAAGGTCTCATCAAGCTGACGGGCAACCAGTGCTCCAATCAGCCAATCGCCGATGAACCAACCAGGAACAGCGTATTCGATCTGGTCTTCAATGACGGTCATATCACCGGATGCTACGAATGAGTGTGTATGCCGCCAGTGAGCAAAAGGGCCAAGCGTTTGGATGTCGGTAAACGTATACGGTTCGTTGACATCTGTAAACAATGAAACCCAAGGAAATCGAATAAATGCACCCTTTGGTGACATCCAAATCATCAGGGACACACCTTCGGAGACCTTGAAATGCTTGTCACCAACAGTTACTTTCATATCTGGCGGCGACAAGGTTTCGAGGGCAGCCGGTTTGCTGTGGAATTCCCAAACGCGATGAATATCAGCAGGAACACTAGTGGATGACTTGAAAATCTTCCGCTTTCCAGCCATCCACCAGAGCGGAGATTTAGTCAATTTTGACTCCACGCCACAGCCATCGGAGCGATTCAGGCAAAATAGATCGCCCATGACTGTCAGAGTGGAATCCCTGTCCCATGGTGAACTTATAGTCGTACCCGCTGTATGCAAATGCTTTATCCATTTGCATATTCGCTAATGGCCAGTTACCGAATGGATTATCAAGGTCATTCGTGCCTTCCTGAAGAAAGACCCGGATGTTCTTTGGGTTGCCCTTGGACTTTCGAATGAGCGTAGGGTAGTTGTGCCCACCACCAATGCCCGTAGAGCCTCCCTGAAGGTTGACATAGCTTCCGATCCACGAGAGGACTTTATGAAACTGATCTGGTCGCTCCCATGCCACTGTGAAAGCACAAATTGCACCGCTTGACAGTCCCGCAATCGCGCGGTTTTCAGCTCCATCCCGGTATGGCCACTTGGCGGAAACAACTGGGAGGACATCCTTCATCAGAAACTCGGAATACTTTGGAGACAGCGTGTCGTACTCAACCGATCGGTTTGAGCGGCCATCGGCGTATGTGCCAGGTGTGATGAAAACACCAATAATCTGAGGAATTTCTTTGGATGCAATCATATTGTCAAAGACAGGTTGCATGTAGTTCTTCGCCCACTGACCATCCTGAAAAACCATCAGGCAGGCAGGCTTGCTCTTTGAATACCCATTTGGAACATAGACCCAGATGTCACGGTCGGTCCCTGCATAAACTGTGCTGGTGATTTTTGGAAGCTGAACCAGCTCACCTTTAGGCACACCAGGTTGTGGATTACATTTATCTGGCAGGAAGTGGTATTCAAAATCACCCGAACCGACCTGGCGGTCATCATTTGTGACCGACCATCGAAAACCAGTCCCAGAGTTAAACTGCTCGGCGAAGGCTATCCAGCCGGACTGTCCGATGACCACAGGGTTGTTGGGTTTCAGGTCGGCATGAGCAAACCGTAATGCAACAACGTCAGTGGGGGATGCTCGGACATACCAGATGACGCGGCTACCACTGGTGCGCATCACAACTTTCGTGTCGCCTGCTACCGTACCTAATGCACGAAGCGCCTGCGCTTCATTTTGAACTCCACCTGATGCGATTGCCAGATAGGCATCATCAAAGGATGACTGAACAACTGGGGCAACCATTGCCGGCAAAACTGGTAAAAACAAAAGCATTTACTTACCTCCAACGACCAAAGCAACCAAATAGTAATAACAAACAGGTGCCGTAAACAGAAGCGAATCAAATCGATCCAACACCCCGCCATGTCCTGGCATAATCCCGCCGAAGTCCTTTATGCCAACATCCCGTTTCATAGCAGACTCACAAAGGTCACCAATCTGACCGAGTACACCACAAAGAATACCTAGAACAACACAGTGAACGACAGGGATGTTGATCCATCTTCCCCAAGCAAGTCCCATCAGAACAGCAAAGATAATGCCTCCGATGGATCCCTCGATGGTCTTGTTTGGTGAAAGCGATGGAGCCAGCTTATGTTTACCGAAACGACGGCCAACAAAGTAAGCACCGGCATCGGTGGTCCACGTCATCGCCATCACGTAAAGAACCATCCACGCACCGTATGGGGTGGAAGGAAACGGGGTTGGGGAAACAAAACCTGGGAACGATCGAAGCTGGATCAAATAAGACATCAGCCAGCCGGCGTAAAACACACCAAGCAGGGTTACACCGGTATTGACCAGCGGTTCTGTCTCGCGCCGAACCACCTGATGGATTAGCGTGCCGATCAGTAACACGACAAGCAGTGCCGGAAGAAGCTGTTCGAGTACAGAGCGGCTGACACTCCATGCGGCAAAGTGGCTGACAAAGACAGCAATGTACGCAAGGATGGAAGATGGCCGGAAGTGCCGCATCCGCATCGCGCGGAAAAACTCACCAGCTCCGAGGACCGAAACACTTGCAAGGGCTACTACAAAGAGGAGGCCTGGTGCTGCCGGAGAAATTTCGAAGAATACCAAGCCGAGCAACAACGGAATTCCAACCATCGATGACAGGAGGCGTACTGCCAGCCCCGCAGGCATGGCATCGGCGACAGCGCGTGCACGTTCCTGTGCATCCCGAGCAGCTTCGCGGGCCGTCGACACAGCAACATCTTGCGCATCGCGGACCCGAATACGCGCATCCTCAGCTGCATCCAATGCTTTCTTACGTGCATCATCCAGGCGTTGGCGCGCCTGCTGCGTAGCATCGTCTACATTCATCGGCTAGGACTTTCGATTTGAGACAATCCAAATGCGCATCCAAATTTCATCGGTACGACTATGCGGCGAGCATCACGGGAGTACACAGCAAACAACCTCTGAAGCATGTTGCATCGTTCCATCAACGGATAAGCACCCGGAGTGTTCGTGCCTTGACATCGATGACAATCGGAGTCGAACCACGAACTTCGCCATCGATATTGATCTGCTGTGGCGGCACAGCATTAATCTTGATCGAGCGGGCTTGGAAGAGCTTAATACCTGGATGCTGGACATGATTTCCTCGTTGGAGCATCATCAACAATCCCAGCCGCTTAAGTGGATGAACATTATCAAGTACCAGGACATCCATACGACCATCATCCACTTCAGCACCAGGTGCGGCAGGCAGCCCGGCGGCGTAGACTTGACCATTTAGGACACTTACCAAGAGTGCCTTCGGTATGTCAAGGTCGACATCCTCTGTTTGAACGCTTAGATGAAAGGGCTTGTAGACAAAGATTGACTTCAAAATCGCCAACATAAACGCGGGTTGCCCACGCAGAAAGCGTATCCCTGAGTTCATGGTTTTCATCACGTGCGAGTCAAAACCGATTCCGGCATTGTTGATGAAGATGCTTCCGTTTATCTCACCTACATCAACATAGCGGATTGTCCCGCCCATGATTGCAAGACAGGCCTCTTTTACATCTAGGGGAATACCAAGGTTTCGTGCGAAATCGTTTCCAGTGCCTACGGGGAGGACACCAAGGTTGGTGTCTGTGCCATATATCCCGCGGGCTACATCGCCAACGGTGCCATCTCCGCCACACGCAACAATAGTTGGCACCTTCCCTGCGTATGATTTAGCTAGCTCGGTGGCATGCCCCACTCGGAGCGTCGGTACCCACTCAAACGCATCGCCAAGGTGCATTTTGGCCTCTTCAACTAAAACAGCCCCTTGCCCGCGACCCGCCGTTGGGTTATAGATAACTACGCCGCCTTGAACGACAATGTTTTCAGTGGTCATTAAGTTGGAGTATAACCGGGACACGGCGTTACGGCATCTGACAGCGTGATGGAGTCATCGATGGCAAGGCAACACCACAATCATTTACTAGTGCTCCCATGGGCTGAACCGGGCAAGTGGGTCTTTCAAAACGCTGATACATATTCGAATACCGCGGTGTGTTCCGTCCCAGAGCTCCATGTAAAACGGTCCATTCCGAACGTGCTTCGATGCACTGTAAAAATTGCACGGAGAATCAAACCTAACGATTGCCTTGTAACTTGGGAAGCATCGGCCGCTATTGCAACGAGTTTTGCCATTAGAGTGACAGGTGCCAAAAACCCTTGGGTTGCGCTCGGCATTCTCCCAAAGTCAACCCATAGGCGAGTCAACGGGCTGTTATCTTCATCCCTCAAACGGGCTTCCATCGTGACGTGTTTCAGCCGTGCGGACATACCTACGCTCCACATGTGTACAGGGGTTCATGCACATGATGTGTCGCCCACCGTTTGGCAGCAAACCGACCGACCACTAACGAAAAAGTCGAAGGACTGGGTTTCTGTTGGCGACAGTAACCGGGATGACATGACCTTGGCGCGTGCAGCGGAGGATAGCGGAATCATTGTCGACCGCTTTACAAGAAAGGTATCGGTGCTATCGCCGGCTATCGCGTGTCACCTACATTGTAAAGCCGATGATATAGACAACGCATTTCATACGTATATGCATCATTTAGCAATCTTGAAATCGACAGCTTTTGCCTCTGGTTTTTCCATCGCGGTCCGTGCAGGCTTTGCGAGACAGCTTTTAATTGCAAGCGATACACCGCACATGCGAGAGCTAATCACGGATGGTGAAAACGGGTTGCTTGTAAATGTCGGAGACACTGATCACCTTGCAAATGTAATACGCGCTGTCATGCGTGGTGATGTCGACATCGACAGACTTTCAGGAGCGCTTCATGATGGCTGTCGTGAAGAGCACACCTATCCAGTACTTCGACGACATATTGAAAAAATGGTGGCAATGTGCTCTTGAGAGACATCGGTAATAGAGAGCGTATCGTAGCCGGGCTGATGTCCGGAACATCGGTGGATGCAATCGATGTTGCAATCACCCGAATTGCCCCTAATGGCGACAACATTGATGTCAAAGTACTTGGTTACGCTGAATCTACATGGTCAGCCGCTGAGCGCGATGCCATTCTCCGGGTGTCAACCGAGCCCGTTTCGGCACAACAGCTCGCCCTCGTGGACCGAATGGTGGGCGATCGTTTTTGCAGTGCCTTGCTTGCATTGTCTACATCACTTGGAATCACGTTGGATGCCATCGGGTTTCACGGACAAACCGTCGCGCACGTTCCTACTCCGCCGAGTGGATATTCGTCATCAACGCTCCAGCTGGGCAATCCGTTTGCTTGTGCACAATCCTTTGGATGTCCTGTCGTTTTTGACTTTCGCCGCGCCGATATGCTTACGGGCGGTCAGGGAGCGCCTCTCGTTCCTGCGGCAGACAGCCTGATGTTTCATCACCACCTCAATGACAGCGCAATAGCCATTCAGAACATCGGTGGTATCGGAAATGTGACTTTCCTCGCATCCAGTTCACCCCCAATCGGTTTTGACACCGGCCCTGGGAACATGGTCCTCGACCAGGTGATGTTCGCACGGACAGGACTGCGATTTGATGATGGTGGACAGCATGCGGCAAGTGGCAATGTGTTGCCTGACATTCTGGATGCGCTGCAGGAGTGGCATATTCCAGCGGGTCCGCCAGTCAGCTATGGCCGCGAACAGTTTGGAAAGCCATTTGTTGAAAGGCTGCTCGCTGGCAGGGATGGCATTCGAACCGCAGACCTTTTGGCAACGATTTCCGAATGGACGGCAACAACGATCGCCACGGCGATGCATTCGCTTCCTAGTGCGCCGACCTGCGTTTATGTTTCTGGTGGGGGAGCCCACAACCGGGACTTGCGTTCAAGGTTTGAGCGAATCGCTGGGATTGAAACGAAGCCATTGCATGATTTGGGTATTCCGGGGGATGCCCGCGAGGCGGTTGCATTTGCCGTTCTTGCAGATGCGCGTCTTCGGGGAACAAAGTTTGACTTACGCTACGTAACAGGCAGCCAAGTCCCGCAGGGACTTGGCGCCATCGCTCTGCCCTGATCAGCTAACCGCATCCTCGATCCGCTTCAACGTTGCGAGAAGTTCGGCCAAGTCAGCCAGATTCAAGACCGTTGCAGCATCTGACATCGCGTTTTTAGGATCAGGATGCACCTCTAAAAACAACGCATCGATGCCAACCGCAACCGCAGCTTTTGCCAGATGAGGAACATACTCACGGGTTCCACCTGTCGCATGTCCTTGGGCTGCAGGCTGCTGCACCGCATGGGTGGCATCGAAAACCACAGGGGCACCAGCTGCGGCTGCCATAATCGGAAGCGCACGGAAATCGACTACCAGATTGTGGTACCCAAAACTAACTCCGCGCTCCGTGACAAGAATGCGGTTATTCCCCGTCGACTCAACCTTTCGAACCGCCTGAGCGATATCTTCCGGAGCCATAAACTGGCCTTTTTTGATATTTACTACGCGCCCGGTCTCGCCTGCGGCAAGCAAAAGATCCGTTTGTCGGCAGAGAAAAGCGGGAATTTGAATGACATCTACAACTTCGCCAACCGCTGCACACTGATCAGCCTGATGGACATCGGTGACAACAGGAACCCCGTACTCGGCTTTGATCGCTGCAAGAACATCGAGCCCGGCCTGCATGCCATCTCCACGGAACGACTGAACGGATGTCCTATTTGCTTTATCAAACGATGCTTTGAAAATGTACGGAATTCCAAGCTGCCGCGTAATCTGTTGCACTTCACGGCAAATCGTGCGGCAAAGCTCAAGGTCTTCGATCACGCATGGACCAGCCATCAGGGCAAATGGCAGGCCATCACCAATATGAACATCACTTGTAACTTCAACCCGTCGGGTCATCAATCTGGACATCTCTTACTCCTCTGAAAACAGGGCTCGCACTCGCTCAAGGTCTTCGGCAGTGTCTACAGATTCTGGCACATGCGATGTATGTACAACCCGGATTCTGTAGCCATGTTCGAGCGCTCGCAGCTGTTCAAGTGACTCCGTTTGCTCAAGCGGCGTTCTCTCCAAGGTCGGAAACGTGGAAAGAAATGACCTTCGATACGCATAGAGCCCAACGTGCTGCAGCGGTGCAACGGTGCCCACCGACCGTGGAAATGGAATACCGGCGCGGGAGAAGTACAACGCATCACCATTGCGCTTTAGAACAACCTTTACCGTATTCGGGTCATCAAATCGGTCATCAGGTAGCTTGCAGGCAAGCGTTGACATCGCAAGCTCGGAGTCCTCAAGCAACGGCATGATCACACTATTGATGGCATCCGCAGTGATACGAGGTTCATCGCCTTGGACATTCACAATGATGTCAACCGATTCCGGAAGCGATGCGACTGCTTCAGCCAGCCGGTCTGTACCCGTTTGGTGCGCATGACTCGTCATGATCACCGGTGCGTTGAACCCATGAGCAGCCGCTGCAATGTCATCATCCGGAGTCACGATGTACACAGCATCGGCACGGCTCACCAATGACTTCTCGTAAACCCACTGGACCATTGGTTTACCGGCAATATCGACCAGCGGCTTGTTTGGCAGGCGGGTTGCCGCAAGCCTTGCGGGAATCATTACAACAACATTCATGGTTTGTGCTCCTGCATCTTCTTCACGATATTTGTAGTGGATTTGCCATCGACGAGCTGTAGGATCACGACATCCCCGCCATACGCACGCACAACTTCCGTTTCGGGAAGGGCATCCGGAGTTTTATAGTCTCCACCTTTGGCATGAATGTCTGGTTTCAGGACTCGGAGTAGGGGTATCGGAGTGTCATCGGCGAAAATGGTGACTCCATCCACAAAGTGAAGGGATGCCATCACTTCTGCACGGTCCAGCTCAGAATTGATCGGCCGTGTGGGTCCCTTGAGGCGCCGCACGGAGTCATCGGAGTTGATTCCGACAACTAACCTGTCTCCAAGCCCTCGGGCCTCGCGAAGGTACCGTGTATGCCCGACATGCAGAATGTCAAAGACTCCGTTTGTGAACACAACACGCTCGCCGGCAGCTTGCCAGCATTGAATCTGCTCCGAGAGGTCATTCCAATCCAGAACTTCAGGGATGTTCATCCGGCCTTGATCCGCCTTTCAACTGCATCCACCACACTTGCCACGCTCATCTGGGTCATACACGCAATATCGCCACGTTTACAGCTCCGGCCCTGGCAGGGGACACAGGGGAGCGAGCGGTTGATGACGACAAGATCAAATGGGTTATTGGATGGCCCCGTCCGGTCAGGATCGGCTGCTCCGCTGAGACAAACAATGCGTGCACCAACAGCGGCTGCGATATGCAGTGGGCCGGTGTCACCGGTAACGGTAACCGCAGCCTGTTGCACAAACGCACCAAGCTCCTGTAGTGACAGCTTACCGATGAGGGACTTTACCGGCCGGCCAAGGTGACCGACGATGGCATCTTCCAACCAACTGTCACCGGGACCACCGATGAGAACAGGTGTATAGCCAGAGAGGTTCGCTTCCATCCACCCGATGAACTCCGCCAGCTTTTCAGGGGGCCAGCGGTTGATGTCCCGTGTTCCTGCAGGGTTGATGGCAATGGCATTTGAGATATTGATACCGAGTTCTGTTGCCTTTTGCTCCGTCTGTGACTTGACAGCAAGTGGAACAACAAACTCCATCAACCGGTTTGCATCACGCGGAATTCCATCCGGAAGGACATTGAGAAAATCATCGATCGCATGTCGAACCTTGCCGGTCTCCACCTGAACGCGTCGATCTTTGTTGAAGTTCCAAGTTGCCTTTGGCATCAAGCCGAAACCAAGGGCTGTGGACTTAAGGGATGGTTGCAGGTTTATGTATAGGTCAATGCTGCCTGCTTGTTTGCGTAAAGTCGCACCGGCCGCATAGCTTCTGTAAACAGATGCCCGAGTGACCTTATCAAGGCCCTTTGTAGATGCGACAAGTGTTGAATTCGCAAGAATACTTGTGTTTCCAGCTTCCGTGACGAATGTAATCGAAGCTGCTGGATAACGCTGCTTCACGCTACGCAGCAGCGGAGTAGCGAGCAGAATATCACCAAGGCCTCCGTAGCGGAGCACGACGATATTCACAAAAGCTGTTCCTGTGCAACTGCAGCGACCGTGTCGGGAGACAGCTTGGACATATCGGCATCTGGTGCCTGTAGCGCACGGTGCGGGGCATAATTACGTCCCCACTTGTGGATGGGGGTTGGGCCGAATAGCGTCAATGTAGGCGTCCCCACAGCCGCGGCAACATGACTTACCCCTGTATCTGCAGAGATGACAAGATTCAACACCTGAAGTGTTGCCATGAGGGATCGAAGGGATGTCTTTCCAACAAGCGAAATCGCTGGTGCATCACCAAGTAACTCTTGAAGACTGTCGACTGCGGCTTGTTCTTCTGGCCCGCCCACAAGATAAATCTCAGCACCAATCGATCGAATGTTGTGAATCACGGCCTTCCATGATGCGATTGGAAACTGTTTGTAATCATGGGATGCTCCCGGTTGTATCGCGACACGGCGGGTGGTGGAGCTATCCAAGGGAATTACCGCGGCATCATTTGGCCCAAGGTAGAGGCGAGGCGTTTGCCCCGATAGCGCTTGGTCCGTTCCAGCCAACGCTAGAATTGTGTCAACTTCAGTCGCTGTTTGGCTGTAAGGAATGCGTTTGTGCAGGAGAAACCCACGGCCTTCCGTTGGGAATCCAACAATCACTTTTGCACCGGTCAGACGGGCGAAAATGGCAGATCGGAAGGAACGGTCCGCGAGATAACACGTAGCGGGTGCCCCAGTCGCCCGAAGCTCACCTGCCATCCGGAGGTATTCCTTCCACAAGAGACGGCTTGCAGCACTTGAACGCTTACTGGCATCGCGCGAAATCGTCAACAGTGATCCAACATCGGGGTGATTTTCGAGGAGGACAGCGGGTCCGCTGCCTGTTACAAGCGATGGCAGAGTACTGCCATTGGCACGTGCATTGCTGGCGAGGTGCTGCACCAACGGCAAGGTAACCATTGTGTCACCGAGAAATCGATGCTTAGCGACAACAAGACTTCCCCCAGACATTACGGCATCCGCCTTGCGATTTGGTGAACAGCTGCGATGATATCTGACGATGGAATGTCATCGACAACCTTTGCATCCGCTGCGACATCCCTAAAGTTACGGTTATCCGCCAGTCCGCCGGCATCTAAAGTAACGGATGGAGCGTGCCCCCAGTTGTTTCCGGTTCGAACGGGATCCGTCACGCCAAAAAGTCCAACGCTTGGAGCACCGACAGCAACTGCCAGGTGCAGGGCTCCGGTATCACTTGAAACGACCACCGCTGCATTTGCGAGGACGCCTGCAAGCTCTGTAAAGGATGTTTTGGCAGCAAGATTGATGACAGGGTTAGACGCGAGCGTCTCAATCTTTTCGGCGACGGCTTGCTCCTGTGGCCCACCGATCAGCACGGGTGTAAATCCATCACTGAAGAGCTTGTCGGCAATACGCGCCCAGTGTTCTGGTGAAAGCGTTTTGGATGCGACAGATGCCCCAACGACAAGCGCAGCCAGCTGCTTGCGATCACCTGTCATATCGAAGGACATTGGATTTGAAGCGAGAAAAGTATCCATCAAAAATGGAATGCGAGAGGCACAAACGGCATCGCCCAAGCGGAGGATCTTCTCAACCATGTGCACGCGGTCGGTTGCGATGACGCTTGTGTCCGTCATGAAAATGTTGTTTGCTTCACGGCGCCAGTTGTAACCGATACGGATCGGAGCATTGGACAGCCGTGCGACCAAAGCAGACACAAAAAGGCCTTGCGCATCGAGAACAATGTCGTACTTTGCGGCGCGAAGCTCATCACCGAGGTTCAAACAGGGGCCGAACTTCTTGGAATCCAACACATGAAGGTTGTCGATGTAGGGATGCCCGTGAAGCAATGGTGCGAATGACTTCTGGACTGCCCATCCGATGGTCGCCGAAGGAAACGACGCCCGAAGGCCGTGAAGCAGTGGAAGCGTCTGAACCACATCACCGAAGGAGCTTAGTTTTACGATCAGGATGCGGTTTACGTTCGACACGACCATCAGTATACAAGTTTGACATCACAAGCATCTATGTGCATAGAGAACAGAGGTGCTGCTGTGTATACTTGATGTATGTCCGACTTCGTTTACATCAATGGCGACTTCGTCCCTGCGGAGCAAGCAACCGTACCCATTTTCGACCACGGTCACCTCTACGGTGATGGTGTCTTTGAGGGGGTTCGTGTTTACAACGGCAGAATTTTCCGCCTGATTGAGCATACGAAGCGCTTGTTGTTTTCTGCTCGCGCCCTTGGTTTTAATCTGGGTAGCTTGACTGAGTCCTATGTCAACGATGCGATTGTTGAGACGTGTAAGCGGAACAACCATCAAAATGGCTACATCCGGGTAAACCTTACTCGTGGAACCGGCCTCGGCTTGGATCCAAAACACATTGACACCAACCCTAGGCTGGTAATCGCTACGAAACAGCTGGCACTGTATCCGGAAGAAATGTACCTGAACGGCTTATCGATGATTACCTGCGCGACACGGGTACCAAGCCCGGATGCCATCGATCCACGTATCAAGTGCACGGGCAAGTACATCAATAACATCATGGCCAAGATGGAAGCCAATCGTGTCGGAGCCGGTGAAGGCATTATGCTAAACCAGCAAGGATATGTCGCAGAAGCCACGGGCGACAATGTCTTTGTCATTCGGGATGGTGTTATCGTAACCCCTCCACCAAGCAGTGGATGTCTAAAGGGCATCACCCGTCAGGCTGCGATGGACCTTGCAACCGACCTAGGCTTCACAGTACGTGAAGAAACGTTGTCGGTCTATGACATCTACACCGCCGATGAATGTTTTCTAACCGGAACCGCAGCCGAAGTCATCCCGGCGGTAGTGCTGGATGAACGTTTGATCGGAAGCGGAAAGCCAGGTCCGATTACCAACCGCGTCATTGATGCCTTCCGGGCTCATGTAAAAGTCTCCGGTCTGGTGATTGATTAATTGTGGCGACTGAAAACTATACAAATGCTGTCCTTGTCATCCATGGTGGCGCCGGAATAATCACTCGGAAACAGATTGGTGAGCGGGAGCAGGACTTCCATGATGTCCTGTCAGCGGCACTTTCGCGTGGTTACGATGCCTGGAAGG
>CAIYBQ010000542.1 GCA_903924445.1 uncultured Armatimonadota bacterium
ACGGATGCGCTTTCCAAAGATGTGACTCCGCTTATTACACGCTATTGCCAGCCGTGCCACGCAGGGGAAAGTCCGAGTGGAGGCGTTCGGATTCCTGCTGCGCTGTCACTGGATAGTTTGAAAACCAATCGCGACCTGTATCGACGGATTCATCGCGTTGTTCGGGAACGCTCGATGCCTCCGACTGGCTCTCCTATGCCCAATGCCCAGCGGAGAACTGCTGCAATCGATACGCTCGGAAGGGCTCTCGATACGCTTGACCTTGCGGCGAAACCCACTGACCCTGGCCGCGTGGCTCCCCGGCGCCTGAACCGCACAGAATACAACAATACGGTTCAGGACCTCTTTGGAATTACGCTAACGCCTGCCGATAACTTTCCTGCAGATAGCGGTGGTGGTGGAGGCTTTGATAACAACGCCGATACGCTCTATCTACCTCCAGTCCTCCTCGAACGCTATCTTGTGGCCGCGGACCAAATCTTGGATGCCGCTAAGCCGGAGACATGGCTTACCGTCAAGCCGACAAAAAACATCACGGATGTCACAGCCGCAAAGCAAGCACTAACACGATTTACATCGAAGGCGTTTCGCCGACCGGTTCGCCAAGGTGAGCTCGATGGTTTAGTGCGTTTGTTTACACAACAGCGGAAAAGTGGGCTTCCGTACGCGGCTGCCTTACGTATCAGCATCAAGGCGGCCCTGATCTCGCCGGGCTTTCTGTTCCGTATAGATGAAACCGCTCCATCAAAGAGTGGTCCAGAACCCCTCGATGCCTACACATTGGCGAGCAGAATGTCCTACTTTGTTTGGTCATCGATGCCCGATGCCCCGCTCATGGCTGCGGCTGCAAATGGATCTCTGCTGAAACAGGATGTTCAGATTGCACACCTCCGACGGATGCTGAATGCCCCACGGTCCAACGCATTTGGTGCGCTCTTTGGCGGCCAGTGGCTACGTTCCAAAGAGATATTGCAAACAGCACAGCCAGATCCTGGCAAGTACCCGATGTTTACAAAGACGCTTCGTCAAGCGATGTTTGATGAAGTCGCACTTTACCTGTCCACTATGGTGCGTGAGAATCGCCCAGTACGGAACCTCGTCGAGAGTGATTTCACATTTGTAAACGATGAGCTTGCAAAGCACTACGGCATGGCGGCCGTTGCTGGTAATGAGATGCGACGCGTACAAACGGATGGCGTGCAGCGCGGCGGTCTCCTCGGGATGGGGGCCTTGCTCACCGTCACAAGTTATTCTCAGCGAACGAGCCCGGTGTTGCGCGGCAAGTGGGTGATGGCTGAGATTCTTGGCGCGCCGCCTCCGCCTCCGCCTCCCGTTGTCAATACGCTTCCTGCTGATGAACGCCCACAAAAGGGGTTGACGCTTCGCCAGCGCCTGGAAGCACATCGGAACAAGCCGGAATGCAAAGGATGTCACCAGCGGATTGACCCAATGGGGTTTGCTCTCGAAAACTTTGATGCTGTAGGACGGTGGCGGACCGAAATCGGTGGTGTTGCCGTTGATGCGCGGGGTGAGCTGGCATCCGGTGAAACATTTGATGGCATAAAGGGCATGCGATCCGTTCTTTTGAGTA
>CAIYBQ010000543.1 GCA_903924445.1 uncultured Armatimonadota bacterium
AATTTCCACGAATGATGGAATTCATGAACCGCCGTTAACTTTAATGCCTCTGATTAACATATGTACTAACAACCCATCAAGCACACCTAACACAGCTATCCATTTCCGCACATCCACAATCCTAATTCAAGGCATTTGAACACACCTTACACCGTACTGAATTTGACACTTTAGTCCGCACACTTCAGTTAACATAACGTAACAAAGTAGCAATTGAAGTCATGTAAAACCCAGCATTGTTACGAATACAGAATAATTCTAGTCTGACTATACTCCCCACATCGGATCAACCTCAGTGAACCGTTCCAATGAAAGAGGTTGCCGACTATTGGATACCAACGTGTATCTAGGTTTTTAGGAGACAAGTCAGATGAATCAAAACGTAGTACTCGGAGTCAAGTCAAATGCAAAATGGATTGCAGCACTTGGCCTTTCTGGAATTGCAATCGCAACCCAGTTCGCTAACATTCAGCCAGCCGTCGCCCAGGTTCCACCTGTAGATGTACCACTGGCATTGACCCCACTGGGATCAGTTGCAGTTCCAATGCCAGCCGACCTCGATGTTTACATCAAGGACAAAGCAGCAGCCATCCGCTTAGGCAAGGCCCTCTTCTGGGACCAACAAGCCGGCTCCGATGGAACCGCTTGTGCAAGCTGCCATTACCAAGCTGGCGCAGATGGCCGTGATGTAAACCAAATCGCCATGGGACCTGATACCAAGTTTGACAATGGTCATGCTGTGAACTTCCAGCTCAAGTTGGACACGCACTTCCCATTCACAAAGTTCCAAGATGCTTTGAACAACGCATCCCCGAAGATCCGCAGCTCCAATGACATCGTTGGAAGCCAAGGCGTCTTCAAATCCGACTTCCTCGGCTTGTCCGTCGGTGCAGCTGGCGTAGGTTCCGTCGGCGCATTCGATGCCGGCGTGGTTCGTGCTGATGCAACATTCAACCGCTTGAACATCAACACCCGCCAGGTAACGGGACGCAATGCTCCTTCTGTTATCAATGCAGTCTTCAACCACCGCAACTTCTGGGATGGCCGTGCTCATAACGAGTTCAACGGTGTGAATCCATTCGGCGACTCCGATGTCAACGCTCGTGTTTACGAAACAGACCCAATCACCGGACAAGCTGTTGCGACACAAGTTCGCATTTTGGATGCATCCCTTGCATCCCAAGCAGTCGGCCCATTGAACAGCTCTGTTGAAATGGCTCACGCTGGTCGCAACTTTGCACAGGTTGGCAAGAAGATTCTTGGACTCAAGCCGCTTGGAATGCAGAAGGTTGCCGCTGATGACTCTGTCCTCGGAACCCTTGCAAACCCAGCGAAGGGCCTCGAAACCACCTACGCTGCGTTGATTCGTGATGCGATTCAAGACAAGTGGTGGAACGGTACGAACAAGTTCACCGTCGACGGTACGGGACGTGTTGTTGCAACCCCAGCTGGCGAGTATGGCCACATGGAAGGCAACTTCTCACTGATCTTTGGTCTTGCGGTGATGATGTACGAAGCAACCCTCGTCTCTGATCAGACACCATATGACAACTACCTTGCTGGCAACACGACAGCTCTGTCGGCATCTGCTGTCCGTGGAATCACGGTTCTCGAAACCCAAGGCTGTACAAACTGCCACGCTGGTGCAACATTGACCAATGCAGCGACGCCAGTCCTTGCAATCGATGCAGCCCTTCAAGGCCTCCGCATCTTCACAGAAGTGATGCCAATGGCAGACACGCTTCCATCTGCATATGACATCGGTTACTACAACATTGGTGTTCGCCCCACTGCCGAAGATATCGGAATTGGTGCAAACGACCCATTCGGTAACCCTTTGTCCTTTAGCCGTGGCGTTCAGGTTGGCTTCATCCGTGATGCAAACCGCCCAGCGGGTCAGGAAATCACAGCGACAACTCGCTTGGCAATCAATGGAGCTTTCAAAACCCCTGGTCTGCGTAATGTTGCCCTCACGGGTCCATATATGCACACTGGTGGCTATGCAACCCTCTCACAGGTCATCAACAACTATCACCGTAATGGCGACTTTGGCCGAGAGAACTTCGTCGACCTTTCCCCTGACGTTGCGATGGCTGGTGGTATGACCATCTTCCAAAAGCGTGACCTCCTTCAGCTGATGCTTGAAATGACGGACCCACGTGTCGAGAAGATGTCTGCACCATTCGATCACCCTGAGCTCAGCATTCCTAACGGACATACACTCAAGGCTGGAACAACCAGCACACTGGTCAACCGTGGCGATGGAGCTGCAAAGGATGATGTCAAGGTCATCCCTGCAACAGGCAAGAACGGTGGAGCACCACTGCGCCGCTTCCTGGGTAACAACGAAGTACGCTTCTTCTGATAACGTAACAAACCACAAAAACACCCGCCTGGGACCTTCCCAGGCGGGTGTTTTGCGTTACGCCACTGGTGGAAACTCATACGAAAATACAAGACAGACACCAGTGAAATATTTTAGCCTTGAATAAACATCGGGAACACACCAAAACACTCGCCATCACTGATCGCTTGCAACTCATCTGACACACCAAACTGTGTTACGTCAGCATTACGAACATTAAAATGCCAGCATTTATAACAAGATGAATCCTCGTAATTGTAGCAATGGCAAGCGGCGATTCTCTCTCTATACTTCGACTTGCATATGAACTTGTAACTATTACATTTACATATAAATGATTTCTACATAAGTCTTTTGAAACCAGACAAATGTTGGGATCGCGCTTAGTCAGTGTCAGAGAGATGAATCAATCATGGTAAGAAATAAACAGAACACGCTACGCTGTGTAGCGGCCCTCGGCCTTAGTGGCCTCGCGGTCGTCGCCCAGTTGTACACACAACTTCCTGCAAATGCGCAGGCACCCGCTCCAGCCGGAGCCGGTGGACTTGTTGCCATCCTTCCTGTACCGCTGGATACGGTACCGGTTCCGATGCCAGCAGACCTCGACATCTACATCAAGGACCGCGCAGCAGCTATCAAGCTGGGCAAAGCCCTCTTCTGGGACATGCAGGCAGGCTCCGATGGAATCACCTCCTGTGCATCCTGCCACTACCAAGCTGGCGCTGATGGCCGTGATCGCAACCAGATTGCAATCGGACCAGATGCCAAGTTTGATAATGGCCACGCAGTCAACTTCCAGCTCAAGCTCGACACACACTTCCCATTCACGAAGTTCTCTGTCGCACTTGATCCCCTTTCCCCAAAGGTCCGCTCATCGAATGACATCGTGGGCAGCCAGGGAGTCTTCAAGACAATATTCACCGGTATCACTGGAACGGCAGTCGATGCAGGAATCGTTCAGCGGGATCCAATCTACACCAAGACGGCTATCAACACCCGTCAGGTAACGGGCCGCAACTCTCCTTCCGTCATCAACTCCATCTTCAACAACCGTAACTTCTGGGATGGCCGTGCACACAACGAGTTCAATGGTGTCAATCCATTCGGCGACTCCGATACGGAAGCCCGCGTTTACGAAACAGATCCATTGACGGGTGAAGCAGTTCCTGTTCAGGTTCTGATCAAAGATGCATCCCTTGCATCCCAAGCCGTTGGACCAGTCAACAGTGATGTTGAAATGGCACACGGTGGACGTAACTTCGCAGTCCTTGGAAAGAAGCTCCTCGGGCTCAAGCCTCTCGGTCTTCAAAAGGTTTCGGGAACCGATTCAGTCCTCGGAGCAGATGCCCATGCAACCAAGGGTCTGACCACCACGTACGATGCGATGATTCGTGCCGCCATTCAAGACAAATGGTGGAACGGTACAAACAAGTTCACTGTCAACGCAGAGGGTCGGGTTGTCGCATCCCCAACCGGTGAATACACGCACATGCAGGCAAACATGTCGTTGATCTTCGGTATGTCGGTCCTGATGTATGAATCAACGCTGATCTCCGACCAGACACCGCTAGATAAGTGGCTGAAGGGCGATGCAACTGCGATGTCGGCAAGTGCAATCCGTGGTTACAACCTGTTCATCGGTGCTGCTGGATGTATCAACTGCCATGCTGGTGGACCTCTGTCCAATGCCACAACTCCAGTTCAGAATCAGGAAGTGTTGCTCGGACTTGGCTTCAACTACCCAGCTGAGTTCATGCCGATGGCGGATGCCATCAACTCTGCATACGATATTGGGTACTACAACATCGGTATTCGACCAACGCTCGAAGACCTCGGCATCGGCGGAAATGATCCATTCGGTGTGCCACTGGCGTATGCCCGTCGCATTCAGCTCGGAATCCTCGTCGATGATGATCGTCTCTTTGACAACATGATCTATACGGACAGCCGCTTGGCAGTGGATGGTGCATTCAAGACACCTATGCTGCGTAACGTGGCACTGACCGGACCGTATATGCACAACGGTGGCTATGC
>CAIYBQ010000544.1 GCA_903924445.1 uncultured Armatimonadota bacterium
CGAAGCAGTTCGTCTTCTGCGAAAAGCTTGCCTATGAACTGTAACGCTAGAGGCAAACCATCTGAGCTGAAACCCGAACACATCGAAATCGCAGGGTGCCCTGTCACGTTGAATGCCGCGTTCAATGAGGGAGCGCCAAAATAGGCCATTGGGCTCACGTCCTCGAGCAATCCGGCGGGCCCGTTCGTGCTGGGAATCACCAAGGCGTCGACTGTACCCATCACGTTCTCGACTTCCAGCATGAGTTTCTTTCTTTGTTGTTGGGCGATCAGGTAATCCTGAGCGCTAATCAGCGAACCTGTCATCGCGCGGTACCTGAAGACCGAACCAAACTGTTCCGGACGCTGACGGAGATTGCTGCAATGAGCCGCATACAGCTCTGACGCGGAAATCACCAGTTTCACTCCACTGTAAACCGCAAGAGGACTCAGCTGGACATCCTCTACTCGTGCGCCTAGATGTTCGAGAACATCTAGCGCTCTTTCGAAGGCGCCGATCTGCTCAGCGTCGGCTTGAACATCCTTCTCGTAAAAATGCCGTATCACTCCAATCTTCTTGCCTTTGATACCCCGATCCAAGTTCGCCAAGTAATCGGGTATCTTCACCTTTGCGCTCGACGGATCCTGCGGATCGAATCCTGCAATGGCTTGCAGCACATACGCACAGTCGCGAACATTCCAGGTCAAGGGCCCGGCGTGATCCAACGAAAATGCGTTTGTTATCACCCCTTTCTTGCTGACGAGTCCATAGCTTGGCTTGAGGCCCACCACGCCACAATAAGACGCGGGAATGCGTATCGAGCCGCCGGTGTCCGAGCCCATCGACATCGCGCAAAATCCCGCCGCCACGGCAGCGGCCGAGCCGCTGCTTGAGCCGCCCGTAAAGTAGCCCTTCTTCCACGGATTTTCAGGATTCGGCCAAGGCAAATCATATGCCGGACCACCATGCGCAAATTCATGCGTCATGTTCTTGCCGATCAATATTGCCCCGGCTTCAGTCAACAAGCGGACGGTCGTTGCATCTGCGGCTGGAATGTTGTCGATCAAAGACGGTGAACCTGCCGTGGTGGGAATGGCGGCGGTTTCAAAAATGTCCTTTAGCGAGATGGGGATGCCATGCAATGGACCGCGCACGATGCCTTGCGTGATCTCGCGCTCTGCCGTCCTTGCGTTCGCCATGGCGCGCTCTGCGGTGACCTGGATAAAGCTGCGTATGCAAGGCTCGTATCTTTCAATTCGATCCAGCGACGACCGGATCAAGTCCACAGGCGAAATCTCCCTGCCACGCAATAGCGCATTCATCTCGCTGATTGAAAGCAAGGCAATGTCTTCATTCATCATTGTTGATTATCTGTTAGCCCGAAATTGGATCGCCGAGTCGGAATCACTCTGATGCAGCTCACGCAAACTCAAGATCTTCTTCTCCAAGAGGATGTAGGCCGCGGTAATGTTCCGCAAGTCCTCCGCTGAGCATCTCAAGCCTTGCTGAGCAAGAACTGCGCTGACGAATTCGCGGGTGGTCTGGCTGAACTCACCACCTTGGCCTGACGCAGTAACGGGATTTGTCATGATGCCCCCCCATTTCGTACGGCGCGCAAGGCATCCTTGAAGCGTCCTCCTTCACGGAGCAAACGCATTGCTTCGTCATCTTTTTTGTTCAGCACCGATACCTCGTCCAACATTTTCCGAGCGATGTTTGCGGGTACCCTGACCGAACTCGGGCTATTACTGACGATGATGTTCTGGGGGAGTATCCGCATATCTCCGATGCAAATATCCAAATTCAACCCGACAACTCTGACGGAAGCATTGGCTCGCATCGTCATCGCGTTCCTGTAATGTTGCCGGCCTTGACGACCGCTTTCCAACGTACTATTTCATCACGTTGAAATTGTGCAAATTCTTCGGGCGTTGAAGGCACCGCTTCGACGCCGCGGTCCGCTAACGCTTTTCTTACACCTGCGTCATTCAACCCGTAAACCAGAGCATCATGCACCTTCTTTCGGATGTCCGGTGACAGACCCTTGGGCGCCACAAATCCTTGCCAAGAATATACCTCCGCCCCCGCAACGCCCGTTTCGCTCAGAGTGGGAGTGTCCGGAAATTCGGTCAAGCGCTTGTCTGTCGCGACTGCGATCAACCTGAGTCCTCCCCCTTTGATATGCGCTGTCACCTCCGCCAGATTCCTGAAGGATGCTTGTGTGTGTCCGCCCAGTAGGCTGGTCACGCTCGGGCCGCTACCTTGGAACGGAACGTGCACGCCGCGAGTGCCCGTCTTTTGCCAAAACAGCTCCGTGCTCAAGTGATCGGACGAACCGGTGCCGGAATTACCAAAGGCAACCCTGTCAGGATTTGTCTTCAGGTACTTGATCAAGTCATCCACCGTCTTCACATCAAACTCGGGATGGACAACCAAGACATTGGGCGCGCGTGTCGCCAGCGTCAGCATGTCGAAACTTTTCTCAGGATCGTAGGGCAGATTACTGAACAATGCGGCATTGATCGCCAACACCGAAATAGTACCCAGCATGATCGTATAGCCGTCGGGTTTGGATTCGGCGACTTGCCCTGTGCCCAAGACACCGCCCACACCCGCTCTATTTTCGATCACGATGACTTGCCCCAATTGCTTGGAGGCAATGGGGGTCACCGCGCGCGCGACAAAGTCGGTAATCCCTCCTGGAGGGAAAGGCACGACCAATCGAATTGGTTTGTCCGGGTATTGCGCGAGAGCCGCAGTCGAACTGATGAAGAAGGCCGCGACGAGCGCATGAATAAAATTGAGAACCTTGGATTGCAACATGATGAACTCCGAAACGAACGATAGATCCTATGAAGGGCCGCGTGGATTAAAGGCTGCTTTCATCTTCAGAATTCACGCAATGTGGTGGTGGAGTTCACAATGTGTTGTTGAGGTTCAGCAACTTACCGAAATTCAGTATGGACCATTGGTCAGAGAATAATCAGGGTAAATACCCTACATTTTAATAAATCATTTAGAAAATGCTGGTGACTGAGCCACCGAGTCAGACAATTAAACCCGACCCCCCCATTTTTTTACCCCTCGACCTCTTGACATCCTCCCCGCCCTCAGTCGATGACTGCCGCTTGCGCGCAATGGACGGGGATTCCTACGGTGCTCAGGCAAAAGCTGCCTGAGTCACTTCGGTGGGTTCCTGCTTCATCGAGCGGTCTGACTGCACCGAC
>CAIYBQ010000545.1 GCA_903924445.1 uncultured Armatimonadota bacterium
ACCTTTCGGTACATCGCGGATGTAAATCCTGAGCAGTCAAACGTTCCACCGCCGCTTGTTCCATAGCGATATGGCGTCCCGCGAAGTGAGTTAGCACGGCTCATCAGTGTCGAACGGACTGGACTTGCTGATTTGTTCGATGCTGCGAAGTCTTGGGCGAAATCAACGACTGAATTACGCTTGTCAGAAATTGGATCGCTAATCGATATTCGACTGTCCAAGACATTCTTGGAGGTTTTTACAGTCTCTGGAAGCTGACCATCGCTAGAACTAGAGACCGCAACGACCGGCTGACGCGTTACAACCTTTACGGATTGCTTAGGCGCTGGTAATGGTTTAGATGTCTGACTAACGGCTACCTTCGACTTTGGAAGTACCTTCCGTTTGGCAATACTAACCGGACGTGTTACAGGTGATGCCTTCAACGCACGTGATTTGCTTACAGAGACAAGATCACGTCGGATCCAGCCATCGGTACCACGCTTTGTTTTGACATGTACCCAACCAGATTTTGTTGACAAGACTGTCAGCGTTGCATTGTGGTCCATCAGACCAAGAGTTCTTGATGATTCACTTGGCGTATCCCGCAGCTTGGCGGTCGATACGAGAACTTTAGCAACTCTAACGGATGTGCGGCTCTCGCGTGTCTTACTGTAAACAAACGGCTGTGTGGTCAGAACCACACAGATTGCAACGAGAAAGTTTCGTAAGAAGCGCATTAGAGTAATCTTAGTGCGCAACAAACTGATCTGCAACTTGTAGAGGCCAAAGCAAGCATCACGGAGATACTTCTGACACCTAGTTGTCGACTAGGGAAACAGGTGTTTTACAAACCGTTGGTTCTGTCCCTTAACC
Source organism: uncultured Armatimonadota bacterium (assembly GCA_903924445.1). Lineage (GTDB taxonomy): Bacteria > Armatimonadota > Armatimonadia > Armatimonadales > Armatimonadaceae > CAIRTT01. The sequence continues at coordinate 856 of CAIYBQ010000545.1, forward strand.
ATTACTGTGCTCATATCAATACTCAGAGCTAACGGTCGGAAGTCCCATCCGATAACAAAGCTCTCTCCATCGTCCGCCACTACTTTCAGCACTCGTTTTGGATGGTTGACTGCCTTGAACATTGACAAGAAACGGGTCACTCCACGGGCTGATTCAACGCGGTTATCGGTGATCATCCAACCAGATTCATCCGTGAAACTACCCTGAATGCACCCTCGTAGGACACGAGATCTAATTTGCTCCCAAACGATCGCATCAAATGCACCTGAAAGCTCATCTTTGGTTAACAGCACGATGACGCATGCAATCAGCACCATTCCGGTTAGGGAAACTAAATGGAAGGAACCGGCCGTTATGTAGAGGGAAAATGTGAATGTGCAGATTCCAAAAATCATCGCCAAACCCTTGACGACATTTGCCAGCCAAAAGGCAAAATTTGCCCACTTCCACACAACTGTTTTCTGAAAAATCAGGCCATTCACAGCTGGATTATATCTGCCATAACCACGCACAGGACTCTGGTAATATATTGTCATGTACAGCACGATAGAAGGCAACTTGGTTGCAGGTGATGGTCGTATCGCAATCGTAGTCTCCCGATTTAACTCTTTTATAACCGAAAAACTTCTTGAGGGTGCGCTAGACACGTGGCGCCGCCACGGTGGTGATGACAGCGCGATAACAGTCATCCGTGTGCCTGGTGCATGGGAAATACCGGTAGCAGTTCGTAAGATTGCGCACGGTGGCACGGTGGATTCTGTCGTTGCGCTTGGCTGTCTGATGCGCGGAGCCACGATGCACTATGACCAAATCGCATCGGAATGTGCCAAAGGCGTCACGCAAGTGATGCTCGAGACAGGTATTCACGTGTCGTTTGGAGTGCTCGCCTGCGACACGCTTGAGCAAGCCATCGATCGTGCCGGAGCCAAAGCAGGTAACAAGGGAGCCGAAGCGATGTTGGCATCTATAGAGATGATCAACGTGCTGCGGCAAATTGCATAGACGCCTTTAAGTGGAGAGTCTATCGAGATTCGGTTTTGGCGTATTCATAGCGATTTGTTTCGCAAGTCTTTCACTGGCGAATCCTGTACAAATACCGTCCCTTCCAGTGCAGCTGTGTGGAATATCAACGCGTTCAGACACGTCGAACCAGCTCGCGCTTCGTCAGTATTTGTCGCATTTCAGCCGAATCGATTTAGATGAAACGTCCCTCGAGCCTAGGTTGGGTATTGATGGGACACCTTGTATCCGCCCGGTCGTGCAGAACACATCCGTCAAACTCATCCACCGTGCTGTTGAGTTAGGGTACGCCGAGTGGAATCCATCATCCGGAATGTTGGATCTCGACACCTGGATAATCCATCTGATGTACCTTCAGCGGCCTACTGAAGACTACGCTGCACCTCAAACGGCAAGTACGACAACGAGCATTCCGGTGCCGCAGACACGGCTCAAGCTTCCTTGGCTGCAAATGACAGCGGCATTGTTCGTGATGGCCGCAGCTGTATTACTTCTCCAGTTGAGTCGATTATCTACATTGCTGATCAGTAGGTCATCTATCGCTGGATTACTAAACTCCGATGTTCGCTCCAAACTACGTGGCATTGCGATTCCGACCGTTGAAGCACTCCAAATCGCACATACCGATATTCAGGCAGTCGCATTCCTGCGCACAACCGAACAGTATGGCCATAATGGTTGGCGGACTGTAGGTAGAAACAGTGAGCAAGTTCGTTGCTCGATTGATGATGGGACCGCTTGCATTGATGTCGACTTGACCCATGCAAATGTACATTTTTCTAATCGAGTGTCGATATACAACGGGATACCTGGCGAACATATTGGAAGAACTCCGTACATGGATGACACCAAAATTGTCTTTCAGTACATCCCTGTCGGCGCTGTCGTCACCCTTATTGGCACGCTCGTGCCGCACGATACATGCTATCGAGCGATGAAAAATGTTCATGTTTACGATGGCGATGAGCGCGCGGAAGTTCGTGTTCTAAAGTTCCGCGTTTTGCTGTGTATAGCCGTATTATTAGTACTAAGTGTTTTGATGTTTATTCTGCGCCCTGGCAGATAGGAGTTCTTTGACTATGTTCGATGTGTATTGCCTCTGTAATCCATTGTTTGACATTCTTGCAACAACATCCGATGAACTCCTCGTGGAATGTGGATCAGAAAAAGGTTCGATGACGCTGGTGTCTGTTGAGCATCAGCGTCGACTCCTCGGTAAAGCTGCGCTCGAGATCACGGCACGGGAAGCCGGCGGCTCAGGTGCGAACACGGCAATCGGTGTTGCTCAACTGGGTTTCAAGGCTGCATTCGGCGGCTGCGTGGGCGGGGATGACTTTGGTCTTGCATTGTCAGATGCCCTGCTAGCTGGTGGCGTTGCTCCACACTTTGGCCAAGCCGATGTCGATACGGGTGTCTGCTTGGTACTGACCACTCCGGATGCGCAACGAACAATGCACACATGTCTTGGAGCAAGTCAATACTTTTGTCCTGAGTTTGTTAACGTAGATGCTATTGCCGACAGCAAGGTCCTTTACGTAACTGGCTATCTTTGGGATACGAAGCTGCAACAGGATGCGGTTGAGCATGCGATGTCTGCAGCGCGTAATGCGGGACGCCTTGTTGCGTTTTCCCTCAGTGATTCGTTTTGTGTTGCTCGCCATCGCGAAGCCTTTGGAAGTCTCCTTGCATCCCACGTTGACATCGTCTTCGGGAATGAAGATGAAGCAATAGCAATCAGTGGTAAGGATGATGTCCATGAGGCATCAAAATGGCTGGCTGGACAAACCGGCCATCTCGCGATAATCACCCGCGGTGCACAGGGTTGTTTGTTTGCAGATGCCAACGGCGTGACGGAAGTGGAAGCATTCGGGACCACCGCAGTCGATACGACTGGTGCTGGCGATATGTTTGCGAGTGCTGCACTTTGTGGTCTGGTTGCGGGCTACACATACGAGCAGACCGGTCGTCTTGCGTCGTACATGTCAGCAGCGATAGTGGCTCAGTTTGGCCCACGAAACCCACACATCAGTGTGGCTGATGCGTTTGCCTATGCCGGCATTCAAGTCGCTTGACACATCAAACTGATTATGCAACAATTCAGGCTACGCAGCAGTGTTCTCTTATCCCTGTCCGATCGGATCCAATGTGTCACCATCAGTTTCAACCAACACGCAAACGTCTAACCTCCAAACTTCAGTCGCAATAAACGAGCCGCACATTGTCATAGAAGGCGGGTATCCGCTGTCCGGAAGCATCCAGGTTGCGGGTTCGAAGAATGCTGCTCTTGCGTTGATTGCTGGTACTTTGCTTGCAACATCCGGGGTGACCGTCTTACACAACTTACCAAACATCACAGACATTGCGGACTTGGTCGCTATTCTCAATTCTATGGGAGCGATAGCAAACCTTTCTCATGGGAATTCGACGCTCACAGTGGATGCGAGTGCTAGTCGCTTTAATGAGCCTCCCCCTCATTTGGTAAGCAGAATGCGGGGGTCACTCCAGCTGCTTGGTCCACTGCTTGCACGTCAAGGAATTGTCCGTTTGGCGATGCCTGGTGGATGCAACATTGGTGCACGTGCCGTTGACCTTCATGAAAAGGGACTGCGCGGACTTGGTGCCACATGGACGATTGATGCGGGCTGTTTTTTTGCTGAAGCTCCATTCGATGGCTTAGTAGGCGGTGCAGTGTATTTGGACAAGCCGTCTGTAGGCGCGACGATGAACACGATGATGGCAGCGTCGCTTGCTACGGGTGTCACCACGATTGAAAATGCTGCACAAGAACCGGATGTTGTTGATTTGGCGAACTTGATTGTTGCCATGGGCGGGCTCATCGAAGGGCAGGGGACTAGCCGCATCACTGTCACTGGCGTTGAAAGTCTCCACGGCTGCGAGTTCAATGTCTCACCGGACCGCATCGAGGCGGGAACTTATGCCATAGCTGCAGTTGCAACTGGTGGAGATATCACGCTTATTGGTGCAGATTTCAATGCACTAAGCCCTGTGCTGTCCAAACTAACAGATATGGGAGCGCATGTTGCTCAAGATGGCAATCATGTGCGTGTATGGTCTGGACCAGTTCAGACACTAACGGGTACTTCGATTGTTGCCAGCCCACACCCCGGGTTTCCAACCGACCTACAACAACCCTTCACCAGCTTGCTCACACTGGTCCATGGGACGAATACGATTCATGACAGCGTTTACGAGGGCAGATTCGGTCACATTCCGTACCTTACAAAAATGGGTGCGAACATTAAGGTTGAAGGAAGCGTGACGATTGTTTCAGGTGTGTCGACTCTTAGTGGCGCAGATGTCAAAGCGACTGATTTGAGAGCTGGGGCGGCACTTGTCGTTGCCGGGTTGGCGGCGATTGGACAAACGCGAATCTTTGATGTCCACCATATTGAGCGAGGGTATCAGGAACTTTGCCAACGGCTAAGACAGCTGGGCGCACGATGTTGGCATGTAAGCGTGAGTGACACAGATATGTTGGTGATGGAATGAAATTCGGCCAAGAAATCGGGATCGACCTTGGTACAGCCAACATCCTCGTCTTTGTTCGCAACAGGGGGATAATCCTAAACGAACCAAGCGTTGTTGCGATTGATACGAATACCCGCCAAGTGAAGGCTGTCGGCGAGGAAGCACGGCAGATGCTTGGAAGGACGCCTGGTACCATTGTTGCCATTCGGCCAATGAGTGATGGTGTCATCGCCGAGTACACAACGACCGTTCAAATGCTACGTTACCTTATCCAAAAGAGTGCGACAGGTCCTAGAATATTTAAGCCACGAGTCCTCGTCTGTGTGCCTGCAGGTGTTACATCCGTTGAGCGTAGGGCAGTAGAGCAGGCGGCAATGGAAGCTGGCGCCAGAGAAGTCGCTACGATCGAAGAAACAATGGCAGCGGCGATCGGGGCTGGTCTGCCAATTGAATCTGCGGGTGGAAACATGGTTGTCGATATTGGCGGGGGAACTACTGATATCGCCGTTATCTCACTCGGGGGCATCGTTACCAGTCAAAGCATTCGCGTGGGTGGTAACAAAATGGACGAGGTAATCGTCCGGCATATTGGTCATCAACACGGATTGATAATCGGTGATCGAACCGCCGAGGAAATCAAGATTGAAATTGGAAGTGCTTACCCAAGTGATACGGAAAAGACGAAGGAAGTCAAAGGGCGTGATCGTCTCCAAGGACTCCCTAAGACCATTCTTGTGACAGAGGGTGAAATTCGCGAGGCACTATCTGAGCCTGTCGCACAAATTATTGCAAAGGTCAAGTCAGTGTTGGAGCATACGCCGCCAGAGTTGTCAAGCGACATTATCGAACGCGGTATCACACTGACTGGTGGTGGAAGCTTACTTAGCGGATTAGACCAGCTGATTTCTCTCGCGACAGGTGGCATTCCCACGCGTGTTGCTGGCAACACACTCGAATGTGTGGCCTTGGGAACAGGGAAAGCACTGGAAGAGTTTGATACGATTCGTCGGTCGCGAAATTTCCGTGGACATAGAGGCTAATACGAAATGATGTTCCTAGCTGGTTTATCTGTTTTGTTCTGTTTACCTACCCACGCAGCACAGGATGTCCTTGTTAAGAAGTCGATTTTGACTCCAGCTCAGCTAAAATCGATGGCAGTTGATAAGACGGCCGTAAGCAAAGCTGAACTTGTCCTCATTCTCACAAAGCTCGTTAACTACCTCGAATCTGGTAGCAAGCAGAAACGTGGATCGACGAATGCTGTCGCACCGATGAAGTCGCTAAGGGACTTGATTAAAGCAGGTTACCTTCCTGCTGATACGAAATTGGCAGCCGCCAGTCCATCAACGGTAACCCGCGAAGACGTTTCTACGGCTTTATCGATGATCTTGATACGACACAACGAAAAGATTGTTCCGATAACGCCTGACTCCCGCCGTGCAACACCGATTCCGCATCCATCAGAAAACAGCGGAAGTTGATTGCCAACCCCGTTTCATAGGGGTATACTTTTCCGGTTCGCCCACGTAGCTCAGTGGTAGAGCACTTCTTTGGTAAAGAAGAGGTCATGGGTCCGATTCCCATCGTGGGCTTGTACTGCTCAATACGAGCGGTTGCGAACCTGGCGTTTCATTCGCTTTGGTCACTGCAAGAGTTGATGCTTACGTGGTAACGCGTGTCGTGTCGCTTGTTATGTTTTAGAGTTTTTACTAGGAGAGAAACAATGGGTAAGGCTAAGTTTGAGCGTTCCAAGCCACACGTAAACATTGGAACCATTGGACACGTTGACCACGGTAAAACTTCGCTTACAGCAGCTATCACTACGGTTCTTGCCAAGTCCGGTGGAGCACAGGCGCGTAAGTACGAAGATATCGATGCTGCACCTGAAGAAAAAGAGCGCGGTATTACGATTAACACCGCTCACGTTGAGTATGAGACGGCATCCCGCCACTACGCTCACGTTGACTGTCCAGGACACGCTGACTACATCAAGAACATGATTACTGGTGCAGCTCAGATGGACGGGGCAATCCTAGTTTGTTCCGCGGCTGATGGCCCAATGCCTCAGACACGTGAGCACATCCTTCTGGCACGCCAGGTTGGTGTTCCTTCCATCGTCGTCTTCCTCAACAAGGCCGACATGGTTGACGATCCTGAGCTTCTTGAGTTGGTTGAGCTCGAAGTTCGCGAACTTCTTGCCAAGTACGACTTCCCTGGCGATGACACTCCAATCATCGTCGGATCTGCCACTGAAGCTTTAGCTGGTGGACAGGGCGAGTACGGCGAGCCTGCAATCCACAAGCTCATGGAAACGGTTGATGCCTACATCCCTACGCCTGAGCGTCCAAAAGATCTTCCATTCCTCATGCCTGTTGAAGACGTCTTTACGATCACTGGTCGTGGAACGGTTGCAACTGGTCGTGTTGAGCGTGGACAGCTTAAGGCTGGTGAGCAGATCGAGATCATCGGTCTCAAGGACACTGCAACCACCACAGCTACTTCCATGGAAATGTTCCGCAAGACTCTCGACTATGTTGAGGCTGGTGACAACGCTGGAATCCTCCTCCGTGGAGTGGACCGCAAGTCCATCGAGCGTGGACAGGTTCTTGCAAAGCCAGGTTCCATCAAGCCACACACGAAGTTCGAGGCTGAGGTCTATATCCTTTCCAAGGAAGAAGGCGGACGCCACACACCATTCTTTAGTGGGTACCGTCCTCAGTTCTACTTCCGTACAACGGACGTCACTGGATCGATGAACCTTCCTGAAGGTGTTGAAATGATCATGCCAGGAGATAACATCAAGATCTCTGCTGAGCTGATTGCTCCTATCGCTATGGAGCAGGGATTGCGATTCGCAATCCGTGAAGGTGGACACACGGTTGGAGCAGGCGTCGTTGCCCGCGTCATCGAGTAGTTCAATATGGGAATGCATCTGCAACAGATGCATTCCCACAATGGGGGTGTAGTTCAGTGGTAGAACATCGGCCTCCAAAGCCGAGTGTCGTGGGTTCGAGTCCTGCCACCCCCGTAAGAAAGAGACATCATATGATGTCTCTTTTTTGTGCTTAACGTCCTGACATCGTTATCGAAATCGTCAGGCTAAGCGTGCGGGTGTGGTTGGAAGGTAGACATTGGCATCCGATGTCTACCTTTTGTTCGCGCCCAGATGCTCATCGTTATCTGTGTAACCAAAGAACACACTACACATTTCTTCATCTGTTCCCTCACCCCAAATGATGTCTCTAGGCGGCTTGTGAGGATTGTCAATGTTGGATGAGGTGTTGTCATAAGACGCAACGATATCGATCCTTGTACCACGGGGAAGCACGAGGGGAGTCAAGAAGCGATAGCTAGGCTGCCATCGGAAATCCCATCGACTGATGTTGATAATCGTGATCATCTGACCATTTGGAAGCTCTGCTGTAACCTTCATTGTTCGCCCCAGCAAATGTAGATGCGGCGTTATCGAATGAAGACTTACATTCGAGTTGATTACAGCCGATGCTTCAGCGGTTCCCTTAGGGTCGTTTGCCTTGATATTGATGTTGTACGTACCGACATCACCAACTCGATATCGCTTATCGACTGGGTCATCCGTAAAATATAGTCCAGTCGCTGTGATATCGGATTCTTGTTTTCCCGTTAAGTGATAGTGGACCTCAACGACAAGGTCTGCTCCTTTGGGAATGGGAATCCCTGATTGGAGAGGAAGTTTTCGGGGCTTGTGGCCCGGCGTCCAGCCACCAATGACATAGTAGTCCTTGAAACCTGGTCCGTTACCTGGTGTTGGATTCGTATATCCAATCTCTGAGTCGGCATCATCCATCTTTCGGGCGGCACCACTCATGTCAATGAATGCACTGACATGGTGAACAGACTGGACAGCTCCAGGTTGAAATGCAATCGCATTCATCCAACGGTCGCGGTCTGTGATGTTCTTGAACACAAAGCACCGGTAATGATCTTTCCCAACACTTGGCGTGACATATGGCATATCCATGCTTATAACCGCTGTGGGTTGGCCTAGATGCCATTGACTTTTTGCAAGTTCCTTGAACTGGATTGTAGACGGTGACTTCCCACCAATAGGCATACCGCGCTTGAACCAGAGGTCCAGGCGCTGCATATCGATAAAAGACAGCGACGGGTCATCGTGGAATTTCCCGATGTCTTCTGCTTGCCAAGGTGGCATTGTTCTACGATTCACCAATGCCTGTATTTTCGTCGCCATTCCATAGATGTCGGAATAGTCAGCCAACTTTATCGGCCCCACACCAGTGCCTGTGTGACACGGCAGGCATGTTCGTTCAAAGATCGTGTTGATGCCTCCATTCCATGTAGTCGGGCTGGAGGAGGCGGGTGTCGACTCTGAATTTGACTGTGTGGGAATGACTACCGTGGCCAACCGGAGAGGGCACCCAGTCACGGATGTTGATCTTATGTAGGCCTTTCGGTTTCTGATTCCATCGACGGCAAGGATTGGATAGAAGCGGCCAGATTTCTCTGTGTCATCCCGTTCAGTTAGTTTCCCGGTAAATACCACAGTGTTTCCACGATGCAAAATCGTCGTCGGCGTTGTTCGAACCTTCAAGTTCTTTGCATCTTCTGATGAAAGGCTATACCCGACACCCGAGAGCCCATGATCCTTCAGCCATTTGGTAACGGATGCTTTCGTCTCGTTGGCATTAGGAAACACAATCAAGATCTTGACATCACGCTTACGCAATGCACTTAGATTTACCGACAGTGTCCTTGCCGTGCGTCCTGCGACGGGACAATCTGTTGCAGCAAAGACAGTAAGTTTGTATTGAGTATATTCAGAAACAGCTGTCTGGACTGCTGTAATCATCGAAGTTAGCAGTGCTACGGTCAACATTCTATGCATCAGGTTGGAACCTTTACATTTGTCATCGCACTCTGCAGCTGATCTAGCGAAAGTCCTGAACCAGTACATCGATGCATAAGCACATATGGGATTACCTCGATGATGACATCCGGTGTGACGTAATCTTTTTCAGCTCGCAGCCATGTAAGGCTTTGAGCAATCCTCTGTAGCCAAAGCGCGGCTCTAGGCGAAAGCTGTGCAGTTGCACCTAAGTGGAGACGAATAGCTCGGATTACATCAACGATGAATGCTTGTACATCTGGATGAATGGACACTTTGCGAACTTCCAATGTCATCTGGAGCCACTCGTCTGAACGACAAACAGACATCAAGTGCGTAACAGGTTCGTCAATGATGTGCGACTGGAGCATGCGTATTTCTTCATCCCGCGTTGGCAGCTGCAACGATATACGAATGGCGAATCGATCAAGTTGCGCATCAGGAAGTGGAAAAGTTCCTGCCTGATCCATTGGGTTTTGTGTTGCGATAACAACAAAGGGCTTAGGTAACTGATATGAGTCTGATTCGACGGTGACGTCGTTTTCACTCATCGCTTCGAGGAATGCCGCTTGTGTTCTTGGAGTCGCTCTGTTTAGTTCATCGGCCAGCACGATATTGCTGAAGATGGGACCTTGATGAAAGGTAAAGTCTCCTCGGTTGAAGTTGTAATAGCGGCCCCCGAGAACATCACCGGGTGTTAGGTCAGGCGTACACTGAATTCGCCTGGTTACACCGCCAAGTGACTGTGCTATCGCTTTCGCAAGTGTTGTCTTTCCAGTCCCGGGTTTGTCATCCAATAGAACGTGCCCTCCGGAAATCACGGTGGCGATGACAAGTTCGATCACCTGCTCCTTACCCGGGAGGATGCTTGCTACGTTCTTCACGACTGACTGGGCAGTACGTTGGAGATTAGATGTCACTTTGAACATCCGGATGGCTTGTTAAACCGGAATTTGAGGAATCAAGTCCAGCTTGTAGAATCGCCTGCGCATTCCGTGAAACCAATGGGTTACAAACGCCTTGTATTGGCGCCCCCGTTTCCAGGTGATTCACAAAATACTGTGGACCATTTTGATTGGGATATACAGGTTGGGTGACTTCGATTTCGGTAAAGGAATCCTTACCAGACAGGAGCAACAGCTTTCCGCGTTCAATTCCTATGGATGCAGCAGACCCATACGCAACTGGATTTCCTCCAAAATACCCTGTTACTTGAGACCAGCTGGCTTCAGCAACGGCAATTGCAGTCTTGTACTTCATCGTGATTACTGCATTGTCATCACAAATCTCATAGTCTTTTGCAAGACGTCCACGGAGTCCAGTGACATCCGATGGAAGTCCCAAGTGATACGCCGCAATAACGGAGCCGTAGCAACAATAATCCATAAAGGCGCCCGCGCCGTTCAATTTCTCATCATAGAGCCACTCAACGAATGCCGGATCACAGCCAATTTCCTTGGGACCATTGTGGGCTGAGCGATACCGAATGTAGTGAATCGTGCCAATATCTCCAGCATCAAGTGATGCATGAAAAGCTTGAAACAGAGGATTCCAAGCAGTTGGCCAGTTGACCATCAAGGAACGTCCAGACTCTTTAGATGCTGCCAGCATCCTGTCTGCATCCTCGAGGGTGCTTGCCATTGGCTTTTCGGTGATGACATTACAACCATTCTCAAACGCTTCGATAGCCAGGTGGGCGTGATGAGCATTTGGTGCGGCAATTTGGGTGATGTTCGCCTGTCCTATGAGAGCTGAATACATCGCTTCGGTCGATGAAAACACAGGAACATCCGGGTATTCATTGGCAAATCGCTCAGTAAGTCGCGTATCGGTTTCGGCTACACCAATGATTTTTGCATTTGGCAAGTTTTGCCAATGAACGAGCTCACCCCAGATGTGATCGTGCGAAAGTCCAGCAATAACGACATTCCAGCGCATTTCACTCATAATTGTTGCCTCAACTCTGTACAACCTGATAACTTTGTTATTGGACCGGAGCGGAACCTATCAGCCCAGGTGGTGAAATGGTAGACACGGCGGACTTAAAATCCGCTTCCGCAAGGAGTGCGGGTTCGAATCCCGCCTTGGGCACCATTCCCGGTCCACCTTCTCATTTACATATCATACGCCCTATAGGCCACGTGAACAGGCCAATCGCGGTAGACTGTATCATCGCAATTTGCGTGTGAAACTTCGTGAGGTGGCACTGTGGCGGTTACGTTCGACTCTTCAAAAGATACTGATGTGTTGGTTATTGGTGGGGGACCTGGTGGATATCCCGCTGCAATCCGTGCAGCGCAGCTCGGCGCCCGCGTAACCATTGTTGAAGCAGATAAGCTCGGAGGGACATGTCTGAACTGGGGATGTATCCCTACGAAGACGATGATCGCATCCGTTGCAGCCCTTCACACACTAAAACATGCCGCGGATTTTGGCTTGTTTGCAGAAAATGTAGGCTTCGACTTCACGAAGATTATGGCTCGCAAGGATGCCAACCTAAAGAAGCTCGTGGGTGGCATCGGCTACCTGATGAAGAAGAACAAGATTACGCATCTCCAGGGCTTTGCATCATTTGTCGACCGCTCTACAGTTCTCATCACCAAGAGTGATGGAACCACGCAAACGGTCACGGCAAACAATGTGATCATTGCAACGGGCTCTGTTCCGACAAAGCTTCCGATTCCTGGTCTAGATGCAGCTGATATTTGGCATTCGAACCATGAAGCATCGAAGCGCATCGTTGATGGATCAATCGCTGAAGGTGCGATTTGGTCATCCAACGAAGCGGTCACAGCAAAGCGTGTTCCTGAGCGACTCGTGGTTATCGGTGGTGGCGTTATCGGTGTTGAATTCGCTTACACCTACGCTGGTCTCGGCAGCAAGGTGACTGTCCTCGAATTCATGCCACGCGTCATTGCGAACTTGGATGCCGATCTCGGTACAGAACTCGCGAAGATTCTCAAGAAGCAAGGTGTTGACCTCAAGACTGAAGTCAAGGTCACTGGTGTCACCGACAATGCAGACGGTGGAAAAACGGTAGCCTTCGAAGGCAAGGATGGCACTATTGGATCAGTTGAAGCAGATGTCGTTCTTGTTGCAACAGGCCGTACACCGTTCACAGATGGCCTTAACCTGGATGGCGTAGGAATAACCTTGGGGTCAGAAAAGGGGCGCCGCGCCATTCCTGTCGATACAAGGATGAAGACGCCTGTAGCAGGCATCTACGCAATCGGTGATGTCGTTGGTTCTGGGCTTGCGCACACAGCGACGGCGGAAGGCCTTATTGCTGCAGAAAACATATGTGGCCACGACGCGGAAATGAATTACCGGGCCATTCCATCGTGTATCTACACAGAACCTGAAGTTGCAGCCGTTGGCCTCTCCGAAGAAGCTGCGCGTCAAGCGGGTTACGATGTTCAGGTTGGGACATTCACATTCCAAAACTTGGCTAAAGCAATGGCCATCAACGAGCGTGATGGTTTTGTCAAGGTTGTAGCGGACAAAAAGTACGGCGAGCTGCTTGGCTTCCATATTATTGGCCCTCACGCAACCGACCTTATCCACGAGGGTGTTGTTTCTATACAGCTCGAGAACACCGTCAAAGAGTTAATGAAAACGGTTCATGCACACCCATCGTTAGCCGAAGCTGTTGGTCAAGCTAACGAAGACGTTCTCGGAATGGCGATTGATAAAGGCTAAAGCACATCAAAGCAAGCATTCGGACAAGGATTCTGTAGATGGGTAATGTTTTTGGTGTTGTCCCAGTAGCTGGCTTCGGAAGCCGGCTAAAGCCTCTTACCAACCTTTTGCCCAAGGAACTACTTCCGGTTGGGCGCCACTTGATTGTGGAGCGTGTCATATCTGAACTGAAGTCCGCTGGTATTGTAGATTTTGTTTTTGTGGTTTCACCACCGAAGCTTGCGATATTCGAAGCGATGCTCGGTCATGGTGATGGATTAGGTGTCAGAATCCAATATTCCGTGCAAAGCCATATGGGGGGACTAGCGGATGCTGTTTTGTGTACGCAACCGTTCGTCCCTTCTGATTGCAAAATGCTCGTCGCGCTGGGAGATTCGTTTTTCTCGGGTGGTTTAGATGGTAGTGTTGTCAAACGTATGTTGGACACAAAGGCACATGGGGCAATAGCGACGCGTGAAGTCTCCCTTGAATTTGTCTCACGTTATGGAATAGTCGCTCTTAGTGACGGGACGAGTCTTATTTCATACATTGTTGAAAAGCCTAATCCCGACATTGCTCCATCGCGAAATGCTGTTTGTGCACGTTACCTAATTGATACATCGATATTCCAAATCATTCGTGATTCAAAACCGACGGATGGTTCAGAACATCAACTCACCGGTTGCCTCAATGACTGGATTCAAACCGGTCATACGATTGAGAGCATTCCCCTCATGAATGGTGAGAAGCGTCACGATGTAGGTAACTTTGATACCTATTACGCATCTGTTATGGAATTGGCTTTGGAAGAAGCAACCGACCGGCCTCAGCTGGAACGGATGTTAAAGGAGCAACTGCCGTGAAAGGCATTATTATCGCAGGCGGAGCCGGGACCCGGCTACGCCCACTTACGTATACGCGCCCTAAACCGTTGATTCCCGTCGTTAATCGACCATTCCTTGAATACCAAGTCGCTTGGCTTCGTAAGTACGGAATCGATGAAGTCATTTTTTGCACGAATTATATGTCGGATGCGATTGCGGCTCATTTTGGTGATGGAAGCAATTTTGGTGTCCGAATGCAATATGCAATTGAAACGACACCGCTCGGAACTGCCGGCGCAATCAAAAATGCTCAAAAGCTTGCAGGCAACGATACATTTGTAGTCCTAAACGGTGATGTTCTGACAGACTTCGACCTAGATTCAATTGTGAAGTTCCATCGTGAGATGGGGTCGATCTCCACCTTGACATTAAAGGAAGTCCCGAGCCCAAGTCCCTATGGAGTGATTGATACAGATTCAACTGGCCGCGTGCTAGAATTCCGGGAGCCGACGGAATCAATCAAAAAAGCCCTTGCCAGTGCAACACATCTTGAAACAACCGGTGTCGATTACATCAACGCGGGCATTTACATCATGGAGCCAGAGGCTCTGGAACACATTCCAACCGGCCGTGCGGTATCCGTTGAGCGCGAGACATATCCGTTGCTTCTGCAGCAGGGTGCTCCTGTGTACGCGACAGCACGCGAGGGATTTTGGCTTGATATAGGTAGGCCAGCACAGTATCGCCAAGCAACCAACGCAATCCTGACCCGGGAAATAGCAGTTGATCCGCCTGGAGCATGGGATGTCGCGGGCTACTGGAGCGAAGAGGGAGCTGAAGTAAATCCCACAGCCCACATTGCTCCGACCGTACATATTGGAAAGAATGCACGTGTACACAGCGGTGCATCTGTCACTGGGAATTCGGTCATTGGTAAGAACTGCAGAGTCGGCACAAGCACAACGCTCACCGATGTCATTCTGGAGGCCAATGTTCTGGTAGGCGATGGCTGTCACCTAGAGGGTGTGATTCTTGATGATGGCTGCCATGTCGAGGATGATGTGATTATAAATGTTCCATCAGTGTATGCTGCTGGTACTGTTTTGCGTAAGGGGACCCGTATTGTCAGCTCACCGGACTAATCATGTAATTTCGATGGCGAATCTTGCAGCTCAGCACGCAAGTATACAGGGTGAGATCGAAAGTAATGTGCTCAACGTGTTGCGTTCTGGTGGCTACATTCTCGGAGATGTAGTCGCAACGTTTGAAGCAACAATAGCAGAGCTGTCAGGTGCGAATCATGCTGTTGGTGTCGGAAACGGTACCGATGCTTTGTTGCTTGCATTGATGGCCGCAGGTGTTGGCCCTGGCGATGAAGTTGTTACCTGTCCGTTCACTTTCGTGGCTACCGTCGAGACGGTTGTGCTTCTGGGAGCCAAACCCGTATTTGTCGATATTGATCCTATCAGTTACACCATGGCGCCCGATCAGCTGGAGGCTGTGATTACAGCGAATACAAAGGTTATTCTTCCTATTCATCTATTTGGACAAATTTCCAATATGGTTGAGATTGGCGCAATCGCCAAGAAGCATGGACTGGTAACAATAGGTGATGCTGCGCAGGCGATAGCGGCGACGCAACATGGCGAAAAACTTGGCAGTACCGCTGACATTTCTACACTTAGTTTCTACCCTACGAAAAATTTAGGGGCAGCTGGCGATGCAGGAATGGTCATCACAAATGACAGCATGCTTGCCGAAAAAATACGAATTCTGCGATTTCATGGTTCGAAGGGAACCTATGACTATCGCGAAGTTGGCGTTTGTAGTCGACTCGATGCGATTCAAGCCGCGGTCCTCAGTGCTAAAGTGAAAAAGCTTTCTATGTGGACGGAAAAGCGACGCGAACACGCGGACTACTACATCTCTGAACTATCCGACATTGACAGTATCAGGCTGCCCGCTACCATCGATGGCAACTATCATACATTTCATCAGTTCACGATTTCAGTGATGAACGGTCAGCGGGATGCGCTCAAGCAACACCTAGTGGAGCATGGAATCATGTCGGGTATTTTCTATCCGGTTGCACTTCATTTGGCTCCGGCCTATGCCGATATTGTTTCTGGACACATTGGACAATTTCCGTTTTCAGAAGCAGCCTGTGCTGAGGTTCTGTCGATTCCTGTGCACCCAGACCTTCACGAAGGTGATTGTGCAATCGTGGCTGAGAATATACGTAAGTTCTGGAGTTAAATATGAAGGCAATGGTACTTGGCGCAGGCCTTGGAAGTCGTTTGGACCCACTTACACGATCCGTACCAAAACCAATGGTGCCCGTCGTGGGAAAACCTGTCCTCGGACATATCCTTGATCACTTGCGTCAGATTGGCGTTCGTGACGTCATTGTGAATGCTCAGTACCTCCATGGTGTTCTTGCCGAGAAGATTGGTGATGGTTCAGCCTACGGAGTGAACGTCACGTTGGCGGTTGAATCTGAGCTTTGCGGAGATGCCGGCGGCCTTAAGCGGGTGCAGTCGTTCTTCGATGACGGCTCAAATGAACCATTTCTTGTGATCGGCGGGGATGACCTTACTGATATTGATCTTGAGGCTCTTGTCCAATTTCATAGAGATCGGGATGCCGTTGCAACAATGCCAGTAAAGCGTGTTGTTGACACCAGCCAATTTGGGATTGCCGTAGTTGGCGAAGATGGCTTGGTTCAACGCTTCCAAGAAAAGCCCAAGCCTGATGAAGCATTCAGTAACCTAGCTAACACAGGAATGTATGTTTTCAGTCCAGAAGTCTTTCAGCATATACCTGAAGGCCAGTTTTACGGTGTTGGTAACAATGTCCTTCCCGACTTGCTATCGAAGGGACTCCGTGTTGCTGCGATGGAAACAACGCGGTACTGGATGGATGTTGGGAACGTTACGGTTTATCGACAGGCACAACGTGATGTCATCGACGGTCTCGTTCATTCTGAGCTCCCAGCTGGTGCACGTCGTGTAGGCGACTGTATTGTTTGTGCAGGAGCCATTGTAGATGGGATTATTGAAGATCACACCGTCGTTGGTCGTAATGCCGTTATCGAAGCAGGAGCAACCGTTCGTAATTCCATTTTGTGGGATGGCGCAATTGTAAAAAGCGGAACGACGTTGGAAAACTGTATTGTTGGAGAAGGAGTTACCGTCTCCAGCTCACATACGATCTTTGGGGGCATCATCGTGGAAGGAAACCGCCCCACCATATAATTCTTTTTCCTTGACACTCTATGCTCAATAAATGTTATTGTCCCAATGGGGGACAATAACATGGACGAAGACTTCATTTGCCCGATGGTGTGGAAATGGTCTGACATCTTCGATAAGTTGGTCGAGCAATGGAATGCTCATCCTGAAAAGGATGATGTACCAGAGCCGCCACATATGCTTGCACCAAATGCGACCGATAATGCACGTCGGCAACGCTGGAGTGACACGGTTGATTGGGCCGAAAAGTATGGAATGAGCATCCCAGTGTTGGATGAACATGAAAAGCATTACAGAATCTAGATAAGTGCATTGCGTCGACGTGGCGTGCCTCGTCGACGCACACTACAATAACAAGTTGCCGCCCGTAGCTCAGTGGATTAGAGCGTTGGCCTCCGAAGCCAAAGGTCACAGGTTCGAATCCTGTCGGGCGGATTTACTTTGTCCCTAAGAGCTGACGCGCACTTTCAAGCGATATGGCATCCGTGCTACCTGACAGCATCCTAGCCATTTCATTTACGCGCATCTCCCCTCTGACATCCGTGATGGTTACCGTTGTTTGACCATCTGTGACTGATTTCTCGATGACAAATTGCTGTGATGCAGCAGCAGCCACTACCGGTAGATGCGAGATACAGAGTACCTGACCATACCGAGACAAGTCGCCTAAAGTGGCCGCCACCGAATGCGCTGTCTTTCCACCAATACCTGCATCTATCTCGTCAAACACATATACGGGAGTATCATCAACCGATGCCAACTCAGCCGTCAATGCCAGTAGCACTCGGGACATTTCGCCACCGGATGCGATTCGCCCAAGTGGTTTCGCCGGTTGTCCAGGGTTAGGTGCAAACAAGAACTGCACCGTTTCATTTCCTGAAGGGGATGCATCGCACTCCATCAACGACAAGTCGAACGATGCATGCGGCATTGCCAGTCGATGAAGATATCCTTCAATACGACCACAAAATGCCGGACGGGCCAGACCCCGTTGATCAGAGAGCGTCTTTGCTGCTGTACTGTAAGCAATCCAAGCATCTTCGACTGCCTGCTCCAGCTCCGCCTGCGACTCTGAGATCAAAGCCAACTCACTTAGGCGACTTGCTGACTGATCCTGATAACTGAGGACGTCATCGATTGATTGTCCATATTTTCGCAAGAGGTCTTTAATCACTTGCCGGCGATTGTCGAGAGTTACGACTTGATGTTCGTCAACATCGATGGAAGACGCATATCTGGTGAGATCTCCTGAAAGGTCTTCAATGGTGACGACAATCCCATTGATCGCTTCAGGCAAGTGACCCAAGCTGGTGTCCAGGCCGGCTAAACGTTCTGCATCTCTGATGCAGGAATACAGCTGCGACTTTGTCAGCTCGGCTCCAATGCTACTTGCAAGCGTTCTGCGCTTGTCCGCATTGGATGCCAGCAAAAGCTGTTCATCCAAGGTTACATCTTCACCAGGAGTTAACGCTGCATCACTGATTTCTTGGACCTGATAGGTGAGTAAATCCATTTCTCTAGCACGCTCGCGGGCCCCATTGACAACTTTCTGTAATGCCATTTCACAGCGTTGCCAATTCGAATACGTTTCCTGCACGACTTTTCGGGCAACTCGCAGTTCGGGGGATGAGTTATCAAACCACTGCATTTGACGCGTAGCTTCAAGGAGTCGCTGCTGATCATGTTGACCAGAGTTCACAACAAGAGCCGATGTCAGCTGCTTCAGATTCGACACCGTTATTAGGACACCATTGGCCCGTGCAGTGTTCTTTCCGGAAGCAGTTAGCTCACGATCAAGAATGAGCTGACAATCATCGATGGCGATTCCCATCTGCTCAGCAATACTCTTAACCGAATCTGGAATGCAGCTTAGATCAAAACGAGCCTGAACGCGAGCGGCTGTGGCACCATGCCTAACTACGTCAGGGCTCGTTCGCTCTCCAAGTGCCAAACCGAGTGCATCCAGTAGAATTGACTTACCAGCACCAGTCTCACCAGTCATTACAGTAAAGGTCCCAGTGAATTCCAAGTTAGCGTGTTCTACCAAAGCGAAATTGCGAATGTCTAATTCCAGCAGCATGTTGTCCCTCTTGTCGGGTGTTTCCACTTATACTTAACGAATAAATCTATGCAAAGATGACACTTACATCACTGGATTTCGAATAGAATATCGACCGTATGCAACCATCCCCTGAGTACAACCTCCGTCGACCAAACGAACTCGGTCGAATACCAGTCATAATGTACCACTCAGTAGA
Organism: uncultured Armatimonadota bacterium; assembly: GCA_903924445.1. Classification (GTDB taxonomy): domain Bacteria; phylum Armatimonadota; class Armatimonadia; order Armatimonadales; family Armatimonadaceae; genus CAIRTT01. The sequence goes on from CAIYBQ010000545.1 coordinate 20,261, forward strand.
CGACACTCGACCTATCGACAGTCGCGGATTAAATGTGTCATCGGCAACATTTCGTAAGCACCTACGTTTGCTTGATGAATATGGAATGCATCCCGTCAATATGAGAGATTTGCGGTCTCACGCAGCTCTATCCAAGGTGCCAAAAGGCATGATCCCGGTCGTTCTGACGTTTGATGATGGGCGCCGGTCCCAGTTTGTGATGCGTAGTGATGGCAATCCAACATCGTCATCGGCTATCGGAATTTTCGAACAGTATATACGTGACCATTCTCCACGTTGGCAGAGGAGAGCGACGTTTTATGTGATGCCTAAGAGTGTCCATAATCCGGAGCCGTTTCACCAGCCTGGTCTTGCAGCATCCAAGTTGAAGTACCTTGTGGATGCAGGCTATGAAGTGGGTAACCATACGTGGTCGCACCGGTCCCTTCGCCGGATGCAAGAGACACAGGTCGCTACTGAGCTGATCAGGTGTTTTTATGGGATTAGAGCGCTTTGCCCCGAAGCCACGATGGACACGCTTTGTATTCCTTTCGGCGAGTATCCCCGGTTTGCATCGTGGAGGCGCGTCGTAGCCAATCCCTTGTCACAGAACACTGTCATGCATTCAGCGGTTCTGATGGCGTGGGGCGGACCTAGCTATTCACCGTTTGATGAGCGATATGACAACCTACGTGTTACACGTATTGGTGTCTCACCTAACGAGCTCGAGGTCACCCTCAAGGGACTAGCTAAAAACAGGACTTGGTACGTCTCGGGTGGTGAAGAGGGTGTACTTCACGTGCCTTCCAAGCTGACAAAATACATCGCAAGCAGTAAGCTCCAGGGTCTAACGACAAGAGTGCAATAAAAAAGGTGCCCGAGCATAACAACTCGGGCACCTTGATCGTCTAAATCAGATCGCGATTTACAAACCAGTCTCTGAGAGAAGGTCATTCACGACGACTGTAACGCGAGCTACCTTGTCGTTATCGGCGAGGTTGATCAGCTTGACGCCTTGTGTTGAGCGCCCCTGTTTCTTCGCTTCTTTCACTGGGAACCGCGTTGCCTGGCCATTTTCAGACATGATCAACAGGCTCCGTGACTTATCAGCTGATCCAGAAACGATACATGCGGCCTTGAGTGGTCCTGTCTTCGCAGTTACATCGATGGTCTTCAAGCCCTTACCGCCACGGGTTTGAACCTTGTAGTCAATCAATCCTGATCGCTTACCAACGCCATTTTGGCCAACAACGAGGAGGTCTGCATCATCTTCGGCGACATCCATTGCAACAACGATGTCATCTGGACCATCGAGTGTGATTCCACGGACACCACCGGATGTACGTCCTGAGCAGCGAACATCGGATTCAGCGAACCGGATTGCATGTCCACGTGATGTACAGAGGATAACGGTGCTATCGCCTGTCGTCTTGCGGACCCAACCAAGCTCATCACCTTCGTTCAAATCAAAGGTCTGGACGCCATTTGCGCGGATGTTTTTGAAGTCCTTCAGGTCACAGCGTTTGATCTCACCGAGTCGGCTACCCATGAGGAGGTAACCTTCGGCAGTCGCGAGGTCTCGGACACTGACATACGCCGTTACGCGCTCGCCAGATTCAACACTTAGAAGATTACCAAGATATGAGCCCATGGCGTTCGTGTCACGCTCGGGAACATCGTAAGCCTTGAGGCGATAAACCTTACCCTTGTCCGTAAAGAACATGATTTGCTCGTGTGTGTTCGCACGGAAAATATGCTCGATGGAGTCATCTTCTTTGGTCTTACCCGCAGATTTGCCTTTACCACCACGGTGGTTGACAGCGAAGCTAGAAAGCTTCATACGTTTAATATAGCCGCTTGCAGAAATGGTGATGAGAGTTTCCTCTTCTGCAATCATGTCCTCAGGTCGTAGGTTTTCAGCTTCCGTCGCTACGATTTCCGTACGTCGGTTATCGCCAAACTTATTGCGGAGATAAACCAGGTCATCTTTGACGAGTTGATCAACCCGTTTAGGGTCACTGAGGATGCTCTCCAAGCGCCCGATTTCCTTCAGAAGCTCCTTGTACTCGTTTTCGATTTTGTCTTGTTCGAGTGCGGTCAGCTGTCGAAGCTGCATGTTCAAGATGGCTTCAGTCTGAGGTCCAGTAAACCCAAACTTGGACATCAATGCCGAGCGCGCCTGGTCGGTGTTAGCCGATGCTCGAATCGTCCGGATCACTTCATCAAGGTTGATGACAGCAATCTGCAAGCCTTCGAGAATGTGAGCGCGCTGCTTTGCACGATTGACTTCAAACTTCGTACGCCGGGTGATGATTTCGCGTCGGTGGTCGATGTATTCCTGCAACATCCCACGCAGCCCAAGAACCTTTGGTCCTCGACCACGTTCAACGAGTGACAGAAGAATACATCCAAAGTTGAGTCGCAGCTGAGTGTGCTTCAGAAGTTGATTGAGGATTTTATGTGGTTGAACATCACGCTTGAGCTCAACAACAACGCGCATTTCAGACTTATCTGTGTAGTCGTTAATGCCGGTGATGCCTTCGATTTTCTTGTCGCGGGCCAGCTCACCGATGTGCTCAATCAAGCGGCTTTTGACAACCTGATAGGGAAGCTCAGTAATGACAATAGCGGTCTTGCCATTCTCCATTGGCTCGAGGTGTGTCTTGGCCTGCATCGTCACCGAACCACGCCCGGTTTCGTACGCAGAAATGATTCCTCGCGTACCGTAGACCATGCCGGATGTCGGGAAGTCAGGCCCCTTGACAAACTGCATCAGATCAGGAACGGTAGCGTTGGTATTGTCAATCAGGTACGTGATGGCATCACAGATCTCACGCAGGTTATGCGGAGGCATATTTGTCGCCATTCCGACAGCAATGCCACTCGAGCCATTGCAGATCAGGTTCGGGAATTTCCCGGGGAGAATCGATGGCTCACGACGTTCGTTGTCATAGGTGGGAACGAAGTCGACCGTGTCCTTTTCGATGTCCTCCATCATTTCCATCGCAAGCGCCGTCAGACGGGCTTCCGTGTACCGCATCGCGGCGGGAGGATCATCATCAACCGAACCGAAGTTCCCCTGGCCATCCACCAACGGATAGCGCAACGAGAATGGCTGCGCCATACGCACCATGGTGCCGTAGAGAGCCTGATCGCCGTGCGGATGGTAGTTACCCATCGTTTCGCCGACAACCTTTGCAGACTTCAGGTGACGCGAGTTAGGGGACAACCCGAGCTCACGCATCGCATACAAAATACGACGCTGAACAGGTTTTAGACCATCGCGAACATCGGGCAATGCACGAGACACAATCGTGGACATCGCGTATCCAAGATATGACTGACGCATCTCTTCACTGATGTCAATGGTCGGTCCATCGTATTCAGACAACCCTGAGCTTCCACCGGACGAAGGAGGTACATTTCCACCACCACCATCACCGCCAGCTACATTGCCGGGCGGGTTTACAACTTCATCCGAATTTTCAATATCAGCCATATTTACCTTGGAAATCCGGCATGAAAACCCTGTTTTAATGCCAGTTTATAGTAGTGCATTTTATCGTAAATGAGGGTGAATTTCGAGGGTTGGTGAGGGTGGTTATGGATAGGATGGGTAGTCAATCCAGTGTTGAATCAGAGTTCTGGACAATGCAATCGTTGGGGGCAATTCTGGCAGTGCATCCGATGAAAACCAGCGTGCATCCGACAACTCCAGCTCATCACGCTTGATGGCACCAGACACCCAGCGGACACGAAATGCGACCATAAGCTGGTGCGGAAACGGCCAGGGCTGCGAGCCGACATAGCGGACATCGGAGACCGTCACACCAACCTCTTCAAGTGCCTCACGAACACAGCACTGTTCCAGAGATTCTCCGGGTTCCACAAAGCCTGCGATGACAGAAAAGCGGTTTCCCCAGCCATCCTTTTGCGCAAGAAGGGTTCGGCGATTTTGATCCTCAATCAGCACCAGTACCGCGGGCGTAACGAGGGGATACATGACATGGCTACACCCTGAACACTTTCGCCCCGTATCCGAAAGCTGCTCCATGGCACTTGCACAGCGTGAACAGAATCGTGTCGAGTCACGGAATTCGAGTCGCTGGACGGCAAGAATAGATGCTTCGATAACCGCATTATCACTAACCTGGAGCATATCCCGCAGGCCAAGCCATCCCGGCTCTTCGATCTGATCTGAACTCTCGACGCTTCGCGATACCGCAACGACTGGGATGCCATCTAGTTCACCGAGTGGTATCCCATCTTGAGCTAACCCAAAACCAAAGGTCTCCACGGGAAACAGACCATCAGGAATCAAGACGCGGCGGTCATTCACGCCGACCACATAGACTGTGGCACCCTCGGCAATCTGGCATCCAGCGTTACGCATAAACTCCATCAGAACACCTGCCCACCTTTGAAAGCGAGTAATCCAAACGCGCTATCAATCTGAACGACTTTTTCAAACCCTGCTTCACTCAGCCGGCGCTTGGTTCCACGCATCATCGTTGAGCCATTTCGTGACTCTGGTGAGCCGATGTAGTGGAACAACACACCCTTGCGCGACAAAAGTCTGAGGAGTTCAGCGTAGAAGGTTTTGCTGTAGAGGTCACCTGCGATTTGAACCGTTGGAGGGTCATGGAAAATAACATCGTATGAACCCGATGCCTGACTGGTCACGAAGGAGAGACAGCTTTCATTGACAACGGTGATGTTTGGAGATGTGTAGAGCGGCGCGCTCCAAGGGGAGGCATGATGAAGATCGCACACAGCAGGATCCACTTCAAGCGTTGTCACCCGTACCGCTCGCTTTGCAGCGCTTAGCGTTACATATCCCAAGCCACACGTCGTGTCCAAGATACGGCCATAGACACGCGGAACCGCGTTGACCATCGCTAAACTCGAAGCCCATGGGTCGATGCCTTTGTGGCGATGCATCGGAAATCCACCAACCATGAGGGCCGGCGTACCTGTTTCCGTGGCGTACAGCCCGACCTGAAGCTTTGTGGATGGACTAAAGGAGACCTGCTTATGCCAACCATCCCCATCGTAGAGGAAGTAGCCGTGCGCCGGCCTTGCCATACGCTCCAAGTCCTCGAGACTCACGCTAACATCTGCATCTTGCAGGTAGCATCCGGTTTCGAGAATGTCGACAGCTGCAGTAGCGCCATCGGGACCTATTAATCGCTCAATCACCGTTTCGCCGGTCAGGATTGCGGCCAGAATCCGCTGGCAGTCATAGCCAGTTAGAAATGTCATGTTGTAAGTGTACAGGTAAAAAAAGGGGGCACTGCGCTAGCAGTGCCCCGGATACTCGTCAGATCTGAGATCTAACTTTACTTATCGCTTACGCCTTTACCAAGCGCTGCCTGCGCGGCTGCAAGACGTGCAATCGGCACACGATAAGGTGAGCAGCTCACGTAGTTCAAGCCGATGTCGTAGCAGAACTTCACAGACGATGGCTCGCCACCATGTTCACCACAAATACCAAGCTTGATATCTGGGCGGACAGTGTGAGCCTTCTGGATCGCAATCTTCATCAACTGACCAACACCATCTTGGTCAATGGACTCAAACGGATCACCTGGAAGAATCTTCTCAGCAACATATGGCTTGAGGAAGCGGTCAGAGTCATCACGGCTGAAGCCGAACGTCATCTGCGTAAGGTCATTTGTACCAAACGAGAAGAAGCTTGCTTCAACTGCGATTTCATCTGCCGTTAGCGCACCACGTGGAACTTCAATCATCGTTCCGAAGCTGTAGTCCACGGAAACACCTTGTTCGGTAACGACTGCAGCTGCAGTCGCTTCGAGGCGCTGACGAACGAACTTGAGTTCATTGACATGGCCGACAAGAGGGATCATGATTTCAGGAACAGCGGAACCGCCGGCCTTGACAACTGCCGATGCGCCTTCGAGGATTGCCCTCGTCTGCATTTCAACAATCTGTGGGAAGACGATTGAGAGGCGGCAACCACGGAGACCCATCATCGGGTTGATTTCGTGCATTCCCTCAACAACCTTGAGCATCGCTTCCTTTTCAGGATCCGACTGGCCAAGTGCGTGAAGTGCAGCAACTTCTTCGATGAGCTTTTCGCGGTTAGGCATGAACTCATGAAGTGGGGGATCAATCAGACGAACGGTACATGGACGTCCACCAAGAACCTCGAATATTCCCTTGAAGTCTTCACGTTGGAACTCAAGGAGCTCATCGAGTGCAACTTGACGATCAGCATCGTTTGTCGCAAGAATCATCCGCTGAACGACAGGGCGACGCTCACCTTCGAAGAACATGTGCTCTGTACGGCAGAGGCCAATACCTTCGGCACCCAGCTTGATCGCGAGCTCAGTGTCCTTAGGCGTATCAGCATTAGTGCGAACACCAAATTTGCCACGGAACTCATCTGCCCATGCCATGAATTCGCCGAAATCGCCCGTCATCTTGGCTTCTTCAACAGGAACCTGACCAGAGATAACTTCTCCGAGTCCGCCATTCAAGGAGATGAACTCACCCTCTTTGACGACCTGTCCAGTTGCCTTGATCACAAAGTGATCGGAGCCAACGCTGATTTCAGAACAACCAGCAACGGTTGGGATACCAAAGCCACGTGCAACGAGTGCAGCATGCGATGTCATTCCACCACGCTCGGTCAGAACACCCTGAGCGGCAAGCATTCCCTTGAGGTCATCCGGGTTCGTGTCTGCACGAACTAGGATCACACGCTCGCCGGCTCCACCCTTACCAAGCTCAGCAGCCCGGTCAGATGAGAACACTGCGACACCCGTCGCTGCGCCAGGGCCTGCAGGAAGTCCACGTGCGATGACGTTGTACTTTGCATTCGTTGGGATGACAGGCAGGAGGCACTGGGTCAGCAGGTTAGGATCGACACGTGTGATCGCATCTTCCTTTGTGATGAGGCCTTCCTTGACCTGGTCAACTGCGATACGTACCGCAGCTGGGCCAGTTCGCTTTCCGGAGCGGCACTGGAGGATATAGAACTTACCGTGTTCGATTGTGAACTCGATGTCCTGCATGTCCTTGTAGTGCTTTTCTAGAACATCACAGGTTTCTTCGAACTGCTTGTAGATAACTGGATCCTGTTTTGCAAGCTCAGAGATTGGCATTGGTGTACGGACACCAGCAACAACATCCTCGCCTTGAGCATTCATCAGGTACTCGCCAAAGATGACATTTTCGCCTGTGGATGCATTACGTGTGAAAGCAACACCGGTACCACAGTCATCACCACGGTTGCCAAAGACCATCGCCTGGACGTTGACAGCGGTTCCGATCGAGTCATCAATCTTTTCCTTGCGGCGGTAGATGATGGCGCGCTCGTTATTCCAAGAGCGGAAAACGGCGGTGATTGCCGCATCGAGCTGCTCATGAGGATCTTGTGGGAACTGCTTGCCGGTTTGCTTGATGACATGTGCCTTGTAATCATCACAAAGGCTCTTCAAGCTATCTGCAGGGACTTCCAAGTCTTCCGTAACACCGAGCTTGGCTTTGAGGTCATAGAACATATGCTCAAAGTCATGCTTGGTGATGTGCTCATATTGATCAGAGTAAGCAACATCGGACAGCATCATGATGAAACGGCGATAAGAGTCGTAAACAAATCGCGGATCAGCAACCAGCGAAAGGGCATTGACGATCTCATCGTTCAAGCCGAGGTTAAGGACTGTGTCCATCATTCCTGGCATCGAGAACCGTGCGCCACTACGAACTGACAAAAGGAGCGGGTTGTTCGGGTCACCGAACGTTTTGCCCAGTTCCTTTTCAACATCCGCGAGAGCAGTCTTGATTTCGTCATTCAGACCATCAGGTAGCTGACGTCCGTTTGCGTTGTAATCCGTACACACCTCGGTTGTAATCGTAAAACCTGGTGGGACCGGAAGCCCGATATTCATCATCTCAGCGAGGTTTGCACCCTTGCCACCGAGCAAATCCCGGAGGCTACGATTTCCATCCCGGAACAACCAAACGCGCTTCTGCGTCGCCATGGACAATACTCTCCTGTGAAACCAAAATTAGTTTTGGAATATGCCAATCCTGACATACAAAACGCCGCTCAGGTGGGGCCTGAAACGCGGCGTACCCGCCCAATGTACCTTGCATCGGGTCAGACTGACAACACTAAAGACGTTAACACCTTGACGCGGCGCATTTCCCCTTTTAAACTCATTTCAATATGAGCGACTCACCGGCCATTGAAGCCCACCTGTCAGAATCCCGTCTCTTCCCACCAAGTGCCGCATTTGCTGCGGCTGCCAACTGCAACGATGCTGGCATTTACGACCGTGCGAAAGCAGATCCAATAGCCTTCTGGTCAGAGTGGGCATCCACACTGCAATGGGACAAGCCATGGGATTCTGTTCTTGAGTGGAACCCTCCACACGCGAAGTGGTTTGTCGGAGGCCAGCTTAACCTGACGACGAACTGCCTCGACAGGCATGTTGCTGCAGGCAAGGGTGATGTCGAAGCCATTCGATTTGAAGGCGAACCGGGCGATACCGAAGTCATCACGTATGCGCAGCTCCTCACCCGTGTTCAAGAATTCGCAGGAGTGCTTCGTGGTCTGGGTGTCGACAAAGGTGACCGTGTCACAATCTACCTTCCGATGATTCCTGAAGCTGCGGTTGCGATGCTCGCTTGTGCACGCATCGGGGCTGTCCACTCTGTTGTATTCGGAGGCTTCTCCGCTGATTCACTCAAAGAGCGCATCCACGATTCACAGAGCAAGGTTGTTGTGACATCCGATGGTGGATGGCGCCGCGGTAGTCAAGTAGCCCTGAAGGCTGCTGTCGATGCTGCACTTGAAGACAGCGCTTGTGCTGGAATCGAAGCAGTCATCGTTCTCCGCCGGACCGGGCAGGACATCACGATGTTTGATGGCCGTGACCATTGGTGGCATGACCTCGCTGAATCGGCTGAACCTGTCACCGAGGCAGTCAGCCTCGATTCTGAAGCTCCACTATTCATTCTCTATACAAGTGGCTCAACGGGTAAGCCAAAGGGGATTCTTCATACAAGCGGTGGCTACCTAACGCAAGCTACGGCAACCATGAAGTTAACTTTTGATGTCCGTGAAGGCGATGTGTACTGGTGCACAGCGGATGTCGGTTGGGTAACCGGGCACAGCTATGTTGTCTATGGCCCTCTGTCGTGCGGCGCAACGGTGTTGATGTACGAAGGCGCACCAGACTTCCCTGCGCGTGACCGCTTCTGGAAAATCATCGCTGATCACAAGGTCACCATTTTCTACACCGCTCCGACAGCTATCAGAGCCTTTATGAAGTGGGGGACCGAGCATCTCGAGCAGCACGACCTCAGCAGCCTTCGCCTCTTAGGCTCTGTCGGTGAGCCAATCAACCCCGAGGCGTGGATGTGGTACCACGAGCATGTTGGTCACGGAAACTGCCCGATTGTAGACACCTGGTGGCAGACCGAGACCGGCGCACATATGATTACGCCATTACCTGGAATCGTCGCAACGAAGCCAGGATCTGCAACGCGTCCATTTCCAGGTATTGACATCGATGTTGTCGATGAAAATGGTGAGTCCGTTCCCAACGGAAGTGGTGGTTTTCTCGTCATTAAGTCGCCATGGCCAAGTATGCTGCGGACACTGTGGGGCGATGATGACCGCTACAAGAATGTGTATTGGTCCAAGTTCGGCGACAAGAACCTGTACTTTGCAGGGGATGGTGCGCGTAAAGACGAGGATGGCTACATTTGGTTGCTGGGCCGCGTAGACGACATTATGCTGGTGGCAGGCCACAACATTTCCACGATGGAAGTCGAGAGTGCCTTAGTTGAGCATCCAGCGGTTGCCGAGAGTGCAGTAATCGGCAAGACTCACGATGTCAAAGGTCAAGCGATTGCTGCGTTTGTGTCCGTGAAGGAAGGCGTCATCGCTGATGATGCCTTGGCAAAAGAGCTGAAGGCATTTGTTGGCGCAAAGCTTGGACCCATCTGTCGACCGGATGACATCCTGTTTACAGCGGAGCTTCCGAAGACGCGCAGTGGAAAGATTATGCGTCGCTTACTGAGGGATATTGCCGAAGGTAGAGCCCTCGGAGATACGTCCACATTGGCTGACCAATCAGTTGTGTCGGGACTGAAGTCTAAGTACGAAGCTAACGAAGGTTAGAGTAAGTTTCTGTAAGTGCACAACCCCGGGGCCGATGGCTCCGGGGTTGCGTTGTGTGTTAAGCAGGAGACCTCCAATACGGAAGCTCCTCTGGAGAATGCGATGCGAGCTGATTGGCAACGAACGATAGGTTGTGGGGATGTCCGTGCGGAGCACGTTGGGACGATCATCACGGTGAATGGCTGGGCTAACAGTGTTCGTGATCATGGTCAGGTCGTGTTTGTCGATTTGCGCGACCGCACCGGTGTGGTCCAGATCGTATGCGACCCGGCACGCAATCCGGAAGCTGCTGCAGCCTTCGAAGATGCGAAGAAAGTTCGCAATGAATACGCACTGTCAATCACGGCAAAAGTTGTAAAGCGCCAGGACGGGATGGAAAATCCGCTCCTCGCGACGGGAGCCATCGAGCTTGAAGCGGTTACATTCCGTATCTTGAACACCGCGAAGACGCTACCATTCCAACTTGACCAAGATGCTTCATCCACAAATGAAGAGCTCCGCCTAAAGTATCGGTATCTCGATCTTCGCCGGCCGGAAATGTACCGAAAGATGAAGCTGCGCCACGATATCGTGCGAGCTGTCCGCGAATACTTCTATGCCAATGATTTCTTAGAGATCGAAACACCCGTACTTACAAAGTCATCACCAGAGGGCGCTCGCGATTACTTGGTTCCATATCGACTTGAGCCAGGCTTGTTCTACGCGCTTCCACAGGCGCCTCAGCAGTTTAAGCAGCTCCTAATGGTCGGCGGCATCGACCGCTACTTCCAAATCGCAAAGTGTTTCCGGGATGAAAGCCAGCGTGCTGATAGGCAACCTGAGTTTACGCAGGTCGACCTTGAAATGGGTTTTGCAACGCAAGAAGATGTCCTTAGCCTGGTCGAAGGTTTGATGATTGAGGTTGTCACAAAGTTCTCCGGTGAAACAGGAAAGCATGTGTCCGGTAATCCATTCCCACGCTTTACCTATGATGAAGCGCTGGCGCGTTACGGAACAGACAAGCCAGATATCCGCTTTGAGCTGGAGCTGGTCGATTGTGCACAGATTTTTGCATCGACCGAGTTTGGTGTCTTCCGTCAAGTCATCGACAACGGTGGCCAGGTCAAGTGTATTCGATACCCGAACGGCGCACGGATACCGCGTCGCGAGATGGATGAGCTCGTCAATCTCGCCCGAGAGACGGGCGCCAAGGGCATGAGCTACGTCTTGGTTGAAGATGACGGCGTTGGTTTCCGCGGAACGTTGGCAAAGTTTGTGACAGACGTCGAACGCCCACTGATTATTGAGGCCACAGGCGCACAAGCGGGTGATCTGATTGGGTTCATCGCAGACAAGCCAAGCGTTGTTGCAAAGGTCCTTGATCGCATCCGCCGTTTTATCGGCACGAAACTCAACCTCATCGACACCAGCAAAATGGCTTATTGCTGGGTCACGGATTTCCCAGTGTTTGAAGAAGATGAGACATCTGGTGGACTCACATTCGCGCACAACCCATTTGCGATGCCGAGGGAAGAGCATTTAGGATGGTTTGAGACAGACCCACTCGCGATGCGCGCGCAGTGCTATGACCTTGTTTGTAATGGAAGCGAATCAGCATCCGGGGCAGTAAGAATTCACATTCCAGAGATTCAACTGGAAGTCTTCCGCAAAATGGGCTTGTCTCCGGAACAGATTGAACAACGCTTTGGACACATGCTCGAGGCATTCCGATTTGGCGCTCCTCCCCACGCTGGAATTGCACCAGGACTTGACCGTCTGGTGATGTTACTTTGCGATGAAGACAACATCCGCGAAGTGATTGCATTCCCGAAAATGGGCGGTGGCTACGACCCGCTTATGGATGCGCCATCCACTGTTGAAGACACGCAGCTAGCTGAGCTGGGACTAACGGTGACTGTAAAGGAAGAGGCCGCAGAATGACACGACGTACCGCTCTTTTAGCACTTGGAGTGCTACCTATTTCGTTGCATCCGTTTAATGTGCTTGCGCAGGGAGCCGATCCAGGAGCACCAAAGTGGTACCTTCTAAAGGGCGGTACTCTCCTCGATTCCACCGGCAAAACGCGCCCAAGCACTGACATCGCAATAAAAGATGGCATCGTTGCAGCTATTGGCGCCAATCTTCGCGTCGCGCCTGGTTTTAGAGTCATCGATGCCACTAAGTGGACGATTCAGGCTGGATCAGTCAATGCTGCCTCCCGTTTTGGCCTGACTCCACCAGGGCCTGCTGATGCGCGCGGCAGCCGACATCCCCTCAGTACACTGCGTGCTGACTTCCGAGCCGCTGATAACTATCTTCCAGATGACACGGCGACGCATTAT
>CAIYBQ010000546.1 GCA_903924445.1 uncultured Armatimonadota bacterium
ACCAAGCTCCACCAGCTCATCAATAAGGGCATTGTCTGCCTCTCGGTCATCCATTCCATCCGCCTCCCACATCACGCACGGCTTCTCACGGAGTAGCATCCCAACAATAACCGCCGGAATGCATCTCCGCTACACTTTTGTATGCCGAAATGGCAATGGGTTTACACATGTGGGTTACAAGCGTACATTACGGGCATGCAAACTCAATTAGAATTGACACGTAGTGCGGTAACGGCTCTGGAACAAGCCGACCGTAACCTCAATACCACCTATAAACAGCTGCAAGGAAAGCTTGACAAGCAAAGTCGGGCAAAGCTGCTGACGGCGCAGCGTGCGTGGCTGGCGTACCGGGATGCCGATGCATTACTGACAGGCGATATCGATGCGCGTGGTGGATCGATGCAGGGGATGTTGGTGGCGCTCCGCAAGCGTGAGCTGACGATTGCACGGACGGCGGACTTCAAGCGGATGATTGAGCACATCGCCGGGAGATAATCATAATCATCCCCAAGGCGATGTGCCACTCGTGTCACCGCCGGCTGATCCAATCCAGGTCGATACCCTCTGCGTAGAGCAGCTCCTGAAGCTGGCCGACGTGAATACCGAGGTGTCGGAGATTCAAGAGGATATGGTCAACCTTGGGGATGCTATACCAGTGAAACCCGGAGGTTTCAGCTTCGAGGTCGATTGCATCCAGACGCTCACCAACAGCAGCTGAAACGGACTGGATGTAAGCGACTAGATCAGCTTTCGCATAGGCATCGACTGGAGTGTTATCTTTCCCCCACAAGGATGCAGCATTGTCAAAGTGCTTTTCCCACGCTACGAAGTCATGCTCGGTTGGCATCAGGTAGAGATGTGTATAAAACACGGCGTGATACGCAATGCGCCAAAATGGCCGCTCTGGGCCGCCGCTTTCCCAAATATCATCCGGGCAGCGCTCGACGCATTGAAGCAACATCCCAAGTGTTGCACGGTATTGCCCGGCAAGGGCATCTTTTAAGTCCATGTCACCCATTACCCGGATTGCCACTCGCCGGGTTCCCTGCAAAATTTATCGTAGAATCGATTCACTATGGAAAACGAAACCATTCCACACCCGCCTATCGTCGACCGCGCAGCGTTTGATGATGCCCGTGCAGCGCTGCTTGCCGAAGAGAAGTGGCTAACAAAGCAGAAGGATCGCATTAATGCGCTTCGCCGTCGTCTGCCGATGGTCAAGATGGAAAAGGACTACCGTTTTCAGGGCCCTAATGGCGATATGTCCTTCGCCGACCTCTTTGATGGCACCCGCCAGCTGATTATGTACCACTTTATGTTTGGGCCAGAGCAGGAAGTCGGATGCCCTGTTTGTACGGGCTATATGAAGGAGCTTGGCGATCTCTCGAATCTGAAAAAATGGGATGCACGCTTTATCACGGTCGGCCGTGCGCCCTATGCAAAGCTCGCTGCGCACCGTGAAGCGACTGGCTTTCATATTCCGTTTTATTCATCCTTGGGGAGCGACTTCAACTTTGATTTTGAAGTCTCGGATGAGCGTGGTGAGGGT
>CAIYBQ010000547.1 GCA_903924445.1 uncultured Armatimonadota bacterium
CGTACCAAGGGATTGACATGTTTGTGCTGCTTGGCGATCCGAATGCGGAGAACACGACTGCCAGGTTGACGGTGAAGCTGACAAAGCCGATTTAGGAAGGCACATACAACGGAAACATCTGGCCTCCGGTACGATAGGCGATAACACATGACTATGAATGCCCTTTCTTCTCGTTGTCTGTTTGGCCTTGCCGCTGCTAGTCTGCTGGCAGCTCCACTGCGGGCGCAAGACCTTGTCGCCGCCGGAGCCGGGAGCTATACAACGCGGCTGCCTGCCGGCGCGAAGGAGCCCGCGGAGACGCCATTCATCACATCAAATGTCAAAGGCCCCGTCCCGACAAATGACTGGTGGAGCTCCCTCGTCTTTCAAAAGTTCTCCAACCAAATGTTCCCGCACCCGCTTGGTATCCAGGCACACACCGATGGACTTCGCATTTACTACCCGGGCACCGGCTACACCGCGAACAAAGAGGGTGTCTTCACCGCCATCATGGGCGCACCAAACGACATCACGATTGGGCACAGCGCGAACGCCAAGTTCCCGGATGCCCGCGTCGACAGCTGGAGCGACTGGTTTGTGACGGCCTGTTTTGGGGATGCAAGCGCGACCAGCACCGCAAACCTCAAGCTGACATTTGGCCACGGCTCGCCATTTGTCTATGGCCGTATCCGCGGCGGAAACCCAACATTTACCTTTGCGAATGCTGTCACGCCGGTGCCAGTCCCAGGGCATCCCGGAGCAGTCACGGTTCAGATCGCCAATCGCACCTACGGACTTTACGCGCCAGCGGGCGCGAAGTGGGAAGGCGCCGGGACGAAAGTTCTTACCGCATCCTCTTCCAAGGACTTTTTCTCCGTTGCGTTATTGCCTGATCGCTCCGCTGAAACCATCGCTCGCTTTGCCGCTGTCGCACATAACCACGTCACTGACTCCAAAGTGGTGTGGCAGTACAACGAAGCGAAGTCGGTTGTCACATCGCGCTACGCGATCACGACAAAGCCGATGCAAGGCACAAGCACAAAAACGCTTTATTGTCTGCTGCCACATCAGGCGCTGCGCTCCAAGGACACACTCACCGGACAGACCTACCGCACCAGCCGTGGGGAGATACAGCTCGCCGAAGGCAACGGCTTTACGACCACAACGCCGTTTCAGGGGGTGCTTCCCGTCATCCCGGATGTCGGTATCCCCGAGCCCGCGCGCCTGTCCCGTTATGTAAACGATGAAGCAGCAACCTACAAATTCGATATCGCCGATACGTATTGGACTGGCAAGGCGCTCGGCAAGCTCGCGACGCTCTCCGCCATCGCCGATGCCACGAACAACAAACCCGCCCAAAAGCAGGCCCTCGACAAGACAAAAGCCCTTCTCGAGGACTACTTCACGGCTGCGGGGACGCCCAAAGGCATTTTCTACTACAACAAGCCGTGGGGGACGCTAATCGGGTATCCGGCGAGCTTTGGCTCCGATGAAGCCTTAAATGACCATCATTTCCACTACGGCTACTTCATTCGAGCCGCTGCCGAAGTCCTGCGACAGGATCCACAGTGGGGCTCTAAGGCGAAGTGGGGACCGATGGTGGAAATGCTCATCCGGGACTGCGCGAA
>CAIYBQ010000548.1 GCA_903924445.1 uncultured Armatimonadota bacterium
GCGTACGATTTTGGTGGCGGCGCAGAGCGGTGTGGTGTTGAAGAAGACGGCGAATGTTGGGGCAAGCATTGTCCCCGGTCAGACAATTTTGACGATCAGCCAGGGGGATGCCCTTTGGATCACCGCGAACTTCAAAGAGACCCAGATCAAGGACATTCACATTGGACAACCCGTTGAAATTCATGTGGATGCACTTCCATCCGGGAAAGTCGCAGGCGTCATCGCAGGCATCGGAACCGCGACGGGCGCAACGACAGCAATGCTCCCACCTGACAATGCGAGTGGTAACTTTACAAAGGTTGTCCAGCGCATCCCGGTGCGGATTGCAATCACAAAGGCTGCCCCGGGTATCCGGATGGGAATGAGTACAACAACGACCATCGATACCGCGGACAAAACGGACCACGCGGAGCGCGTGCCTGCTGGCTGGAATGGCAAGCC
The DNA here is from genome assembly GCA_903924445.1 of uncultured Armatimonadota bacterium. GTDB lineage: Bacteria > Armatimonadota > Armatimonadia > Armatimonadales > Armatimonadaceae > CAIRTT01. Next base: position 442 of record CAIYBQ010000548.1, read on the forward strand.
AGCATCCAGTGGAAAGCAATAAGTGGAGAAACCAGCGGCAGTGCCGCTTGACCCGGATATTGGTGTAAGCCCGCATCGGTGGTGGATCTTCGCCGGCCTTTGGGGCGCGGCGGTCATGGAAGTCCTCGACACAACGATTGTGAATGTAGCGATGCCTCAGATGGCGGGCAACCTCAATGCGACGCCCCAGGAAATCGCGTGGGTGGCGACGGGCTATATTTTGAGCAATGTCGTGGTGCTCCCGATGACGGCATTTCTTGCGGGACTGTTCGGCCGTCGGAACTACCTGATTGGCTCGATTGCGCTGTTTATTCTGGCATCGTTTTTCTGCGGGATTGCGACAAGCCTTGGCCAAATGGTGATCTGGCGGATTATTCAGGGTGCGGGTGGTGCGGCCTTGCTGTCAACGGCACAAGCGACGCTGCGTGAGATCTTTCCACGGGCGCAGCAGGGCATGGTCCAGGCATTTTTCATGATTGGGATTGTGGTTGCGCCGACGCTTGGCCCGACGCTTGGCGGGTGGATTACGGACAACTACACATGGGGCTGGGTGTTCTTTGTGAATGTCCCTCTAGGCCTGCTCGCGATGTTCCCCGTGAGTGCATATCTGAAGGATTCACCATTTCAGAATCCGAATGCCAGTCGGCGACCGGATTGGCTTGGCATTGGCTTGCTGACGGTCGGGCTTGCAAGTCTCCAGTATGTTCTTGAAGAAGGCCAGAAGGATGATTGGTTTCAGAGCGAGTTTATAACGAGGCTTGCGGTCATCGCAGGCATATCCCTCATCTGGCTGATTTTCTGGCAGCTAAGTCCGAAGAACAAGGCTCCTGTGATTGACTTCCGGGTGTTGAAGAACCACCAGCTCAGGACATCGCTGTATTTGTTTTTGTCGCTTGGCTTTGGGCTCTACGGCGGGTTGTTTTTGTATCCATTGTTTACGCAGAACATTTTGCACCTGACGCCGACGGCGACGGGGTTGTCCCTCCTTCCGGGAGGCCTTGCGACGATTGTGGGTGTGTTGATTTGCGGGAGGTTGCTCAGCGGATCGATTGCCGACAAGGTTGACCCGCGGGTGTTGGTGTTTATTGGCGTTGGGTTGTTCAGCACATCGATGTGGCAGCTGGGCCACCTCACAACCGCGACGGGCACGGATGACCTGACATTTGCCTTAGCGATTCGTGGGTTGGGTCTAGGGTTTCTGTTTGCGCCGATTAACCAGATTGCGTTTGCGGGGATGGAGCCTCATGAGACGCAGCAGGGAGCGGGGTTGATCAGTCTGACGCGGCAGCTGGGAGGCTCATTTGGGATTGCGGTTCTGGGAACGCATCTCTCGGGCAGTATCAAGACGCACCAGAACCAGCTTGCAGATCACCTGTCTTACGGAGGTGCGGCGCTCGGAGAGCGCTTGCAAGGCGCGACGGGATTGCTGGTCGGGGCCGGGAGCAGCCCTGCGGATGCGCAGAAGGCGGCTCCGGCGATTGTTCAGATGTTGGTTGACCGTGAGGCGGCGATGATGGCGTTCAACAACGGCTTTCAGCTGATTCTGGTTGCCTTCTTGTTTGCGGCACCGATGGTGATGTTACTTAGAAAACCAAAGCTTGGCGGCGGTCCAGGCGGACCCAAAGGTCATTAATCTGGCAGGTTTGCAGCCTTAACCATCTTCCAACTTTTTGCCAGGCTCTTTGACCATGAGAGAGCGGCGCCGGCGACGGTGGCGCTCTTTTCGTTTACCATTTTCGATCAGGAGATAGATACCGGTCCCGATGGTTGCGGCCCCGATGATACCGCCAATGATGTACATCGTCTTAGAATCTTCCGCCGTCGCAGTGTCCATTTTAGGCGACAGGGATCCCTTGAAAATGATGTCCATGGCGTCACCGTGCGTGCGGAGCGAAGCCGTATTTCCGTTGAGATCCAGCTTCCAAACGTTCCCGGGCAAATCGGTATCGCGTCCATTTGTAATGGTGATGGATGTCGGCTGCGAAGTCACTCCGGTCACAGGAAACTTCAGTCCGTTTGTACCCGGCTTGAGCTGATACATCCCGAGGGCAGCGAAGAGATTCGTCGCGGATGATGCTCCATCGATAACGAGGATTTCCACAGCAGAGACATCGATGTTTGCACCTTGCTTGTCGCCTGTGATTTGAAATGTTACATCCACATTGCCCGCGGATGCGCTTGAGCTGTCGGTGCCATGAAAGTCATAGCTAAACGTTTCCGCCCGCGCGGATGACCCCAAGGTGGCAGAAATCAATATAGTCATTGCGACGAGACGACCGACACACCACGCAACTTTGTCTGACACTTGCATTTTCATAAATTGTTTTTTGTTCCGTGTAACGGGATATTACACACTGTAAGTACCCAATTGTATGGGTACAAGTCACCGTCAATGGCCGGGCAGGTGAAAGTTTAGAAAAGTTTAGTCCCTGTCATGTATTTTCAAACTGACTTTAGAATTGTTTTCAAGGCACTTTTGGTCATCATTTAGGTCGAATTAACTGAAGTTAAGAACTATTGCGTTGATTTGACAATAGATCTCTATATGTAAACCTTCAATCACGCACTAGTCTGATTTAGCTAGGTAACTCAACACATACCATGCTATGTGCCGCTATCACATAGCATCTTTGCTGCTTATTAATCAGCTGCAGATAAATCTCGCCATCCGTTTTTAAGGCAGGTGTTGCCCCTGATGCATCCTTTCGACCGATGACCCCCTGTAATTGTTATGTTTGCTTTGGATGTCACGCCCGTCCCGACTGAAGTGCTAACGGAGTGATGTAGGCACGTTACATGACTAGCCAAGAGAGAGGATCAAGCATCGGAGCTGCTCTAAGTGCATTCACAAATGGATGCCATTAAAACATTACCTTCAAATAAGTAATTGCATAGTAACACGCAATGACTTGATTACAGTGTGCGAAGTAACCTGACTGCGGATCGAGCTTTTGAGCTACGTGACTTGCATCTCGCGCTGGTAGAACGCATCGAACTCGCGAGCGATGGACCTGAATGGTTTCCCTGACGTAAGTACTTGCATAACTACGCGCAACCACTTGCTTACAGTGTGCGAAGTAACCAAGCGGTTGATGGAGCTTTTGGACCACGTGATTTGCATCCCGTGCTCGTAGACAGCGTCTTACCTGAGACCGATGCCACCCAAAGGTTTTACTGAAATAACCTGTTACTTAAATAC
>CAIYBQ010000549.1 GCA_903924445.1 uncultured Armatimonadota bacterium
ACCTCTCAACCCGGCGGTCAAAGAGCGCGTGGATGAGTTTAATGCTGGCGTTGTCTACCGTCAGGTTCGGGAGGCTTTGCTGACCCGTGATCGGGCCACCGCTGAGCGTCTCGTCGCTGAGCTCAAGGCTAGCGGGAGCACCAGTGCGTTTGTTCTGGCCAATATCGAGGTCTTGGAGCAGCTGCTGCAGCGCGATGAGCGGATGGCGATCAAAGAGCTGCATTACTCGCAGGACCGGATGTCACGGCGGCAGCTGAGCCGCGATGAGTTGAATTCACGGCGGAACTTTGACACGGTGAACGAGGCGGCATTGTTCTCGGCAGAAATGCCAGCCTATCTGCGCAAAAAGCGTAGCGTTGGCCGCGGCTTTGATGCTCCGGAAAACAACGAGTCATAGGTGCAACGTTACATCGTCGTCACAGGCTCTTCCCCGCACACACAGCGGATGGCGGGGAAGAGCGCACATCAACACAGAACCAAATGGAGGCGGACCATGGAACAACAAGGAACAACAAAGAGAAGTAGCTTTATCATCACGCGTGCACAGAGCCCGCGGTTGTCACAGGAAAACATCGAGCAGGCGCTCGATATCCTCAAGCGCAGCATGGGAAAGCCGCACTTTGCGACATCCCCCGCGAAGAACACGCTGTTTTCGACACAGCAAATTCTGAAATAGGGGACTGTTATTTCGGCAATGTTGCACCGGGGAATCACGGACGGCTAGAATACACCATGTCAAACCTACTGAGACGCACATTGATCGGGGCCGCGGTGGCGTTTGCAGCCGCACCTCTCTTCGCACAGACACCTGCAGCACCTGCTGGCAAGCCACAAGGCAAGCCCGCCGCTGCACCGCAGCCACCAATTGCGGTTATCGAGACCAGCAAGGGCACCATCAAGATTCGCCTATTCCCTGAGGAAGCGCCAAAGACGGTCGAAAACTTCATCGCGCTTGCGAACAAGAAGTTCTACGACAACCTTACCTTCCACCGCGTCGAGCCGGGCTTTGTGATCCAGGGCGGTGACCCAAATGGCAACGGTTCCGGCGGCCCAGGCTACAACATCAAGAACGAGAACAATAAAGTCCTGCGCCATAACCGTGGTGCGGTCGCGATGGCGAATGCTGGCCGCGACACCGCGGGTAGCCAGTTCTACGTTGTTATCACCAAGCCAGCGCCTCACCTCGATGAGAAGCATGAAGACGGCGTGTCAAAGTACACCATCTTCGGTCAGGTGATTTCGGGGCAGAAGTTTGCTGAAATGATTGCCAAGGACGACAAGATCAAGTCGGTCAGAATCATCAAGTAATGTTGACCCTGACCGCGGTATCCATCGTTGCGCTCACGCTCATTGTGCAGGCTGCCCCCGCTCCGGCGGCAAAGCCTGCACAGGCTCCCACAAAGCAGGCAGCCCCTGCGAAGAAGGAAGCCGCGCCGAAGGCACCTAAACCCGTAAAGCTCCAGCGGCCACAGGTGACGATCACGACATCCAAGGGTGTTGTCGTGCTCGAGCTGTTCCCAAACGAGGCGCCACGGAATGTCAGCAACCTCATTAATCTCGCGCAGCGCGGGTTTTACAAGGGGCTGAAGTTCCATCGTATCGAGGACTGGGTTGCGCAAGGGGGGGATCCACTCGGGGATGGCTCCGGTGGGCCTGGGTACACGGTTGAGAACGAGACCAACCGCGCGCTCAAGCATATCAAGGGCGCGGTTGGGATGGCGAATGCTGGCCGGGATACCGCGGGCAGCCAGTTTTACATCCTGAAAAAGGATGCGCCTCAGCTGGACAATGGGCAGTACACGCTGGTTGGTATCGTGATGTCAGGCATCGATGTCATCGATAAACTCGCGGCTGGCGATGCCATGACGGACATCAAAGTCGACCTCCCCGGTGGGTATAAGCCAAAGGCGGTTGGACCAAGCCGCGGTCCGGAGGCGAGTAACCGTGTGACGGCCATTTTGCCGGAAGATATCGCATCGAAGGAGATTACGGAGTCCATCGATGTCGAGATCAGTGTCCAGGTGAACGGGGCAGCTACGGTCAAGCTGAAGCGCGGGACCGGAGACAAGAATGTCGACGATGCAGTTCTCGCGGCGCTGGCGGAGTGGGTTTGGGCACCAGCGCTACGCGATGGGACACCCTATGCGACCACGACAAAGTGGAATGTGGACATTTTTAGCATGATCCGCAAGCGGCTGCCGTAGGGAAGTCACGTACATATCAAACGAAAAACCGATGGTAGACGTATCTGCCATCGGTTTTGATTTTCCTGTTGTATTGACCAAAAGGCGTATCGAGCGGAGTGGGGTGTTCATCGTAGGCCGGAATCCACCTAGGCCCAGGGACGACGCTCAATTGTGAATATAGAGTTCCCAGGGGACTCTTGGTGGAGGCCGGAGATGGATACCGCGCGCAGCCAAATGTGACTGTTCTCAATAACTGAGGGTTCAGCGATCCTCCCCTACAACGAAATTGGGAAACGAAACGGAATATTATCGGCAAACCGCTATCTGGTCAGAACCGCCTTAATGTTCTTGGTCAGGATGTACAAGTGTAGCGGGAGACCTTCGGTCGATACAAAACCCCACTTCTCGTAGAAGGCCTTTGCAGCTGCATCTTTCGCGTGAGCTAGCAGCGCACGTGCCCCGATGACTTCCTGTGCTTTCATGAATCTGAGAAACGCATCCTGAAGGAGGCTTGCTCCAAGGCCTTGTCCCTTGCAGCTCTGTGCGACAGCGAGGCGGGCAAGGAGCACCAGAGGCACTTCATGTCGGGCAAGCCACTTACGTATTCGCTCAGGCGTCTGTTCGAAGTCAACCGATGCGGCACTCAGACTGTAGAAACCTACGACTTCAGATGTCCCCGTACGTGTTGAAACAAACGTGCGAGCTGAGTTGTTTCGCTGGTTTTGTAACGCATGAGATTTTAAGAACGTGTTTAGAGCCTCGATGCCACAGTCAAACGAGCTGACATCGTGATCTTCGGTGAGGAGAACGGGTCGTTGGTATGCGCCATTCATTCAAAAACGCTCTTACGTGCAAACAGATCTCTTAGGCCTTGAATCTCTGTGGGTTCTTCTTCGAGGCTATCCAGGAATTTTTTCATCTGTTCCTCAGGCAGAAAAAACTGAGACTGATCCGCCAGTGCCGTTTGCGCAGCTTCTGTCGAGGTACTGATGACAAAGTCAGAGAGCTTTGTCCCTTTCGATGCAGCAGCCATTTCCAGTAAAGCTTTTTGGGCATGGCTTACCCTGAGATCGATTCTGGCATCTTTTGAAGTTTGGATAGTTATACTCACGCGTTTTGCTCCATACAGTATTTTGCACGTACATTGTACACACGTTGTTACGTCAGGTTCCGTCTGAACGTTCCCGCGAAGGAGTAGGTGTTTAGGTGCAAAAACTCCGTGTAGGGGCGTGCTGCCACGCCCGCCCGCGGTAACGGTTTCTAATTCCCTGTTGTATTGACCAAAAGGCACAACGAGCGGAGTGGGGTGTCCATCGTAGGCCGGAATCCACCTAGGCCCAGG
>CAIYBQ010000550.1 GCA_903924445.1 uncultured Armatimonadota bacterium
AGGTGCCTAGTTTTGCTGCGAATTCGCTATCCGATGCCTCATGCACAAACTTCGTGAATGCCATGAAGTGCTGCTTGTCGGCATCCGTGGGCTTACCCTTCGAATCATAGGTTTTCTCGTACGGCGCCCAGTCATCCCCGTAAGGAAATGTGTGTGCGCCTTCAGGCTTTAAGACAAGGGTTGGTGCTGTTCCGTAGGCCGTCTTCAGAAAGTCGGTATCGAGCTGTTCCGATGATGTGTAGAGACCAAGAACTTTGTTTTCTGCTGTCCCTGGGATGTTGAGCGTGACCTTGGCAAAGGCCGTGCGGCTGCAGACAACGCCAAGTTTTCGGAAGACGGTGTAGGCAATCGCCTCCCGGATCCCCGATGGGTCCATCGCGTTGTTGCTAAGGTTGATGGTCATTTCACCATTTACGGTTTGCGTTTTGATGAACTTATTGACATCGATTTTGAACGGGCGCTTCAGGCTTCCCTGGCTTGATCGATAGCTTGCATTGCCTTTGAACCGTATGGCGACATCGAGTTCGCGGCCATCGATGGTCACCTTGGCCCGCTCCTCAGGATACTCACTGTCCATCCCACCGGAGCGCTCCGGCTGCATCGCATCCCATTGCGCTTTGGTCAGCTCGATGCGAATCTCGTGCATCGCCTCACGTACGTGAAACGGCTGTGGTGCTGTGGCCTGCTGGAAAACGATGGCCGCGGCGTAGACGAAAGGGGTGATTGTGTGCGTGAGCATGCATCATTGTGGCCAAGCAAAGTGAAGCGAATGTGAAGGGGGGGCTAACAGTTCGGAGAGTTTCATCAACGAGTCGCGATGTAGTCAAAGTTATGCATTAATGTCGCCATGACCTACCGGCTCTTCCTCGCTGTCATCGCCCTTGCCGTGACCATAACTCCCGCACGCGCACAGACGAATGTCCAAGCTCTTGGTTTGATTCCTCGACCACAGAGCATTTCGACAACATCGGAGAAAGTCGATGTCAGCGGTAAGCCAGACATTACGGGAGGTCCATTCCCTGCGGCGGCAGGGCACCTTGCGAAACAGCTGCACGGAGTTACTCCTGCGAAGCATGTTGGAAATGTACCCCCGCTGGGTATTCGCTACGAGAGTGCGCCTGGGCTTGCTCCGGATGCGTATCGCATCGATGTAAACGCAAACGGAACCACGCTCCGCGCATCCACGGAGGCTGGCGCATTCTACGCAACGCAGACACTGCTGCAGCTGCTCACCGAACCCGGGATGGGAAAGGCACCGGTTCAGCGCCGCGGTGTTCTGCAGGGGATGTCGATCATCGATAGCCCACGTTTCCCGTGGCGTGGCTTTATGCTTGATTCCAGCCGTCACTTTCAGCCCAAGGAAGACATTTTTAAGTGGCTGGACTACATGGCGATACACAAACTCAATGTCTTTCACTGGCATATCGTCGACAGCCATGGCTGGCGGCTCGAGATCAAGAAGTACCCTCGGCTAACAAGCCAGGCGGCTTGGCGGGAACAACCTCCGATTGGGCGTTATGGCGGGTTTTACACCCAAGCGGATGTCCGTGAAGTCGTTGCTTACGCAAAGGCCAGGCACATCACGGTGGTGCCTGAAATCGAGATGCCCGGGCATTCCCAAGCGGCGGTCGCCGCGTACCCTGAGCTTCTCGCATGTGACCCAAATCAGGTGGGTGAAACAGCCTTCTTCTACAACTTTCCGCATACCCGCCAGGAGTTTCCAAGCCTTAAGGGCGCAGATGTGATGTGTCCGAGCAAGGAGACGACGTACAAGTTCATCTCCGATGTCCTTGATGAGACGATGAAGCTCTTTCCCGGCACATTTATTCATGTTGGCGGGGATGAAGTGGATGCATCCGCGTGGGCGAAGTGTAAAGACTGTGCACATCCGGAACGCCGGGGGATGAAGGACTACCACGCACTTCAGTCCGTGTTCATGCAGCGCATCGAGAAGCAGCTGATCGCAAACGGCCGCAGGCTGATCGGCTGGGATGAGATTATCGAAGGTGGCTTATCCCCAAAGGCGGCGGTGACCAGCTGGCGCGGAATTCAGGGAGGCGTTGCGGCGGCGAAGAGTGGGCACTACGCGGTGATGTCACCCGAGAAGCCCCTCTATCTCGACCATGGTCAGAGCTATTCGAGCAGCGAGCCTCCGCACTGGCCTGGCCGCGAGACCCTGGAAGAAATCTACAACTACGAGCCTATTCCAGCTACG
>CAIYBQ010000551.1 GCA_903924445.1 uncultured Armatimonadota bacterium
GGGACGTTGCTGACGACGGCATTTCCGATGTTTGTGATGATTGGCGCGCTGATCGCCGGTGGGATTCAGCGCCGGGCGAGCTTTTCCCGGATGATTGCGTTTGCATTCCGCGGGGCTGGTCTCGTCGCGGTCATCATCGGGGTTCCCGCCGTGCTTGGCATCATGGTCATCGCCGGGCAGAATGACATTCGCTTAATGCAAATCCAGCGGCAGGAATGGACCGGCGGCCTCGAAGAGCGGCTTGCCCGGAAGCAGTCCGATCAGTCTAAGGCGACGGGCAGTATCCCTGCGGGCGAGTAGTGTGTGGTTGATTTGGGTACTGAGGTTGATGTGAAGCAAGCGGAGAGTATGGCGAAGGGCCAACGGGAGTGGATACCACTTCTGGATGCTATTCGGGGTTTGGCCGTGCTTGGTGTGGTCATGACACATGCCTACGGAGCGAGCTGGATATCGGATCGTTATGACCAGGCAGGCTTTTCAGGATTTGCTCAAGTCGTAGGAACAGCAGTCCTTTGGATTCCAATATTGTTCTGGCTGAGCGGTTTTGTCATCATGATGGTCATGCAGCCTTACTTTGATGCAAAGCGCAATTTATGGAGTTTTTTCCAGCGCCGGATGATCCGAATTACGCCAACATGGTGGTTTGGCATCGCTTTTTCGCTCGCAGTTTCTGCATCGACCGCTGCACTACATCATCAGAATCCGCGGGGGATGTCCCCGATTGAGTGGCTAACAAACCTCACGTACACGCCATTCATTTTCAAGCAGTACACCGAGGTCGGCGTTGGCTGGACACTGTTCATCGAGGTTCAGCTCTATCTCGCCATCATCGCGATTGTCTATATCGTAAAGCGTTTCGCTACGAACAACATCCACGGTGTCCTCGCGGCTGTCCTGATGCTCACGGGGTTGGCTTCTGTATTCTGTGGTAGTCGCTTGGACACAGGCATTTGGTTTACAAGCTCGTGGTCATGGTTTGCACTGGGTTCACTCAACTATCTGGCATCGTATAAGTTGACCGCTGCGTGGTACCCGGTTGTTCTGGCCGCCGGGATGCTGGCGACGCAACCGTGGACATCCCTAAACCACTTGAGTGTCCTAACCATTCTCATACTGATTGCGATTACGATAGCCTTCCATCCAGCGGTCGGGCAGCGGCACTTTCAACTCGGCAAGTCGCTGACATTTCTCGGAGACATTTCGTACCCTTATTACCTCTTGCATATGCCTTTCGTGCGGCACAGCAACCTCTTCGCAACGGTTTTCGAGCGGCTTCATCTGCCATTTTGGCTGGCGTATCCTATTGTTGTGCTACTCCCGATGGCGTTTGCTTACATCGCCAAGCGCTGGCTCGACCGCGTAGACAAACTCCTGATGTCTATCCTCTTCCCACGCAAGGCTGCAAGTGGAAAGTAAGCGCCTTCCCTTACTCGATGCCATCCGGGGTCTTTGTATCCTCGGTGTGGTAATGGGCCATTCGTACGGAATTAGTTTTATTCATGAACGCTACGATGCTGCTGGCCTGAAGCCGCTTGCTGAAATTCTCACCTATGGCCTAGCCATCCGGGTTCCCCTCTTGTTTTGGCTAAGCGGACTTGTCAATATGTTGGTGATCGACAAGTACATTGCTTCAAATGGAAACACGCTTGGA
>CAIYBQ010000552.1 GCA_903924445.1 uncultured Armatimonadota bacterium
CATGGATGCAGTCATCGGCAATCCGGCCAAGTGCCGCGAAAGTCGATCCGCTCAACAAATATCTATGGCGGATGCCTCTGCGCAGACTCGAAGCCGAGGCGGTGCGCGATTCCATACTGAAGGTAGCCGGTGGGCTTGACCTCAAGATGGGCGGGCCACCCATTTACCCGCCAGTCGATCCAAGTCTGCGGTCGGATACCTTTCAGGGGATGAACTGGCCGATCACCGAGGATGACATGTCGACTTGGAGGCGCTCGGTCTATGTCAAAGTCAAGCGTAGTCTTTTGCTACCGCAGCTTGAGGTGTTTGACTGTCCGGAGATAACGGCATCCGTGGCGACGCGTAACAGCACAACCACACCACTCCAAGCGCTGACGCTTATGAATGATCCATTGGTTTTGCAGCAGGCCAATGTGATGACATCGACGCTCTACGAATCCTTTGGTTTTGTGGCGGACACATCGCCTGTGAAAGACCGTGCGCTTGTGGAAGTGGTCTATCAGCGTGCTCTTCAGCGTAGTCCGACGCCGCGTGAGGCTAGGCTTGCGTACAAAATCCTGACGACGCAGGGGCGGTCACGGCTTTGTCTCCTGATGTTCAATCTCAATGAGTTTGTCTATGTACCTTAGAGCGAAATGTGAGGTGGTCGTATGACAGAGCTGACACCGCTTCCCGGCGGCTTTATCGCGCGTCGGGATTTCCTCCAGCGTGCCGGCGGCGGCATCGGGGCACTTGGCTTGCTCTCCCTCCTCCAGGAAGATGGCTATACTGCCCCTCCGGTGAGCACGGATCCGCTCGCTCCACGCATCCCGCACTACCCGGCAAAAATCAAACGCGTCATCTCGATCTTCTGCTTTGGTGGCCTTAGCCATATGGATTCGTTTGACCCAAAGCCTGAGCTCACGCGCATGGATGGCACGCCCGTGTCCGGAAATCCAAAGTTCGACACGGGAGGGCGCAGCGCTCCCGGCAAGCTGATGAAGTCGCCGTGGGAATTTCGTAACTACGGCCAGTCCGGGATGCCGGTTTCCAGCCTGTTTCCAAACATCGCCAAACATGTAGATGAATTTGCCCTCATTCGCTCCATGAAAAGCGACTCAAACAACCACGTCCCGGCGGTTTATCACATGTTGACCGGGTCGATTCTCGCGGGGCGTCCGGGTCTTGGCAGCTGGGTGAGCTATGGCCTTGGTACGGAAAATCGCAGCCTTCCGAGCTTTGTGGTGATGACGGATCCTCGCGCACTTGTCGGTGGTGGGGCGGGCAACTGGAGTAATGGCTTCCTTCCTGCGAACCATCAAGGAGTGTTGTTCCGCTCGCAGGGGCTGCCTGTTCTAAACCTGACGCCTCCTAAGGGCGTCTCGGATGCGGAGCAGCGCGCAAGTCTGAAACATCTTGAATCATTGAATGCCGGTTTTGCTAGCCAGCGTCCCCTTGAGCAGGAGCTTGCGGCCCGGATGCGGTCGTACGAGCTGGCGTACCGGATGCAATCCGAGGCGACATCCGCTGTGGATATCTCAAAAGAGACTGCCGAGACGCAGGCGCTTTATGGCATGGACCGGCCCGAGACGATGCTGGTTGGGCGGCAATGTCTGCTTGCGCGGCGGTTGGTCGAGCGTGGTGTTCGGTTTGTGCAGCTGTATTCAGGTGGCGGTGTGTTTGACCAGAGCTGGGATGCGCATAACGGGATGGTGGCAAACCATAACAAGCGCGCATTGGAGATTGACCAGCCGGTGCATGGCTTGCTCACAGACCTCAAGCGTCGAGGACTCGATAAAGACACGTTAGTTGTGTTCCACACGGAGTTTGGCCGGATGCCGTTTACCGAAGGAAGCACGGGGCGTGATCATAACCCGAGGGCTTTCTCGGTTTGGCTGTGGGGCGGTGGGATAAAGGGTGGCAGCATCACGGGCGCCACCGATGAGATCGGCTACGATGCGGTCACCGATGTCAAAACGGTGTTCGATCTGAACGCGACGATTTTGCACTTGCTTGGGCTAGACCATACGCGCTTGACGTATAAGTATGCCGGCCGGAGCATGCGTCTAACCGATGTCAGCGGGGATGTAATTAAGTCTGCGCTGGCGTAGTCGAAGTCCCAATATGGGGAGATTTTTCTTTTCTTCTTTTTAGGAAGTCCGGCCATTCGGAACCCACCAAGTATGCCGGCCGGAGCATGCGTCTAACCGATGTTAGTGGCGAGGTGATTAAGTCGGCGCTGGCGTAGTCGAAGTCCCAATACGGGGAGATTTTTCTTTTCTTTTTGTGAGGAAGTCAGGCCATTCGGAACCCACCTAGCATGC
>CAIYBQ010000553.1 GCA_903924445.1 uncultured Armatimonadota bacterium
CCCAAAGTGGATGAACACGAATACGGCCAGCCTGCTAGACTACGACTCGGATGGCAATGTCGACATCCTCCTTTGCGGCTACTTCAACGAAAATATCGACCTGTGGAATCTGGCATCCACGGATATCATGCCGGACTCCCTCGAGTACGCAACAAACGGGACGCCGAAGCATCTGCTACGTAACCTCGGCGGCGGTAAGTTTGAGGATGTGACCGAAAAGGTCGGTTTGCTTAAAAATGCCTGGACACTGGCATCGATTGCAGCCGATCTCCGCGGCACCGGCTATCCGGACATCTTCCTCGCCAATGACTACGGTAAGGCGGAGCTCTGGCGTAACGATGGCGGCAAGCGCTTCACGGATATCGGGAAGGAGGCAATTACGCAGCAGCCCAAGTCGGGCATGAACGCTGTGATGGGTGACATTTACAATGATGGCCGCCTCTCCATACAGGTCTCAAACATTTGGGAAGACAACCTCCTGCAGCAGGGCAACAACGTTTGGGTCCCCAAATATGGCAATAAGCCAGGCCAGCTCCTCTACGAGAACCAGGCGAACTCGCTCGGGCTGGAAAATGGTGGCTGGAGCTTTGGTGCGCAGTTTGGTGACCTCAATAACGATGGCACTCAGGACATGTATCTTGTAAACGGCTACATTTCCCTCGATCAAAAGCTGTCGTATTGGTATGACTACGCCAAGTTCAGCGTCGGTAATGGATCGCTTATCCGTAAGGCGGAGAACTGGCCTGCTGTGCGCGGTCGCTCCCTTTCCGGTTATCAGCAGAAGCGCGTTTGGACCAATGATGGCGCCGGACGTTTCCAAGAAGTCGGTCAGGCAATTGGCGCAACCGACCTCTACGATGGCCGTGCTGTTGCATTGGTTGACCTCTGGAACCGCGGTGTATTGGATGTTGTTACAGCCAACCAACGTGGGCCTGTTCTGGTCTACAAGAACACCGTCAAGCCCGGACGTCATTGGATTAAGGTCAATGTGACGGGTTCAAGTAAGGTCAATCGGAGTGCGATTGGCGCGATGGTAACCGTGCACTGGGCGGGGATGAAGCAGACCCAGGTCCTTTCCGCCGGGACGGGTTTCTGTGCACAAAACGACCATCGCCTGCATTTTGGTCTTGGAGAAACTACAAATGTTGACAAGATCGAAATTCGCTGGCCAGGGGGTAAACTTCAAACACTCGTCAATCCAAAGGTGGATTCGACTGTAGACGTTGTAGAAAGAACTGCATCATGACACCTGCAATCACTATGTCACCTGCGCCTTTGCGCAAGTTTCAAATTGATACCCGCTTCGTAGGTCCAATCCTGATCTCTGCCATTCTAGTCATTGGACACTTGTTTTTCGGTATCCTCGAAGACTGGCGTAAGACAGTTGCCTGCTTTAGCACCAGCATCATCATAGAAATGGCCATCGGCTATTTCATCGTTGGGCGTCTCCCACATCTGGCATCCGCCTGGGTTGGCGGCATCAGCTGTGGCATCCTCGTGCGCTCACCGGAGTGGTGGCCGTATCTGGTCGCTCCGTGTATCGCAATCCTGAGTAAATACGTCATCCGCCTGCATGGACGGCACCTCTGGAATCCATCGAACTTCGCCGTTGCTGCACTTTTGCTTATCGCTCCGCAAACGGTGGCATCGCTGTCGATTCAGTGGGGCAACCACGTGTTGCCGATGATGGTCATCTGGCTGTTCGGAGGCGTGATCGTCTATCGCCTGAACCGCTTCCACATCTCGGGCACGTACGTACTGTTCTTCTTCCTCTTTGCAGCCCTCAGGGCACTGCTGAGTGATGACGCATCCCCGCTGTTGATTCGTGTTCAACAGGAGATCGCTCCGATTACGGGCCCGATGTATCAGCTCTTCGTCCTCTTTATGATCACCGATCCAAAGACGACGATGCACAGTAAGAAGGGGCAGACGATTGTGGCATTCCTGGTGGCGGGTATGGAGTGTGCGATCCGCTACTTTGGTCCACGCATGGGCCTCGACCATATCGCAACGCATGCACCGTACTATGCGCTCACAATCATGGGACCGAGCAGCAACCTTTTGGAGATTCTCTGGAATCGTAAGGCCAAGGCGCCAACAGGTGGCATCTCGCCGACGCCTGCTGCTGCCTAATCTAACAAGCGGACACCCGCTACAAGAAACAAGACCCGGGAGGCATCTCTCGGGTCTTTTCTTATGTGGTGCTTGCCTGTAACAACGATGTCACAGCGGACAATAGATCTGAGAAAACGCCATCTGGAGGCGTTGGGAAGTACTTTGTTTGCAGGGCATCCGCTGCGCTACGCTTTCCACCAAGAATCAAGTGAAATGCAGCGACCCCCGCGGCCCGAGCCGCCGCGGCATCCGAGTCCGTGTCGCCGAAGAAAACAGCGTTTCGGACATCGGCGCCAAGCTCTGCGGCGATGTCAAGAATCATCCCGGGTTTTGGTTTTCTGCAGGAACACGCAGCTGCGGTCAGATGAGGGCAAACGCGAACGGCATCAATCCGTGCATCGATCGCATCCAATGCGGCATAAAGCTTCGCGTGTACAGCATCGAGGTCGACGGGTGTCATGAACCCTTTGCCGATGCCTTGCTGGTTTGTGACCATCGCTACTCGCCAGCCAGCATCGTTGAGCGCCTTAATCGCATTCACTACACCGGGGAGAATAACCAGCTCATCGGGCGTACGAACGTACTCTCCCGGGAGGTATTGGTTGATGACACCATCCCGGTCAAGAAACGCGATGCGAACCGAAGTCGACATCAGCTTGCGGATGGAAGGTAGCCGGTGATTTTGTCTCTTAGCGCCGAGAAGAGAATATGTCCAAGAATCATGTGGACATCCTCGACTTGCTGCATGTTGCGACGTTCGGCAACGATTGGGATGGTGACCATTTCGGCGAGCTTGCCGCCATCGTAGCCACAGAAGCCAATGGTTGTTGCCCCAACATCGTTTGCAACCTTGACGGCTTCAAGGACATTCTTGGAGTTTCCGGAGCCAGAAATGGCGATGAGGACATCATTCTTGCGTACCCAAGTCCGGGCTTGACCGGCAAAGACATTCTCAAAGGATGTGTCATTTCCCCACGCGAGTAGGAGGGCTGGAGAGTCCGTGAGGGCAACGACTTCGAACGGCTTGCCACCATCGAGGTAAATGTTCTTTTGGAAGTCGCATACGAGGTGTGAGGATGTGGATCCGGAGCCGCCATTTCCGCACAAAATCAGGCGACGGTCTTCTTTCCACGTGGCGAAAAGCAGCTCGGTGACATTTTCCAAAACACTTCTGTCGAGGCTGTCCAGGAGGCCCTTTAGGACATCAAGATAAGAATCGATGTAATTGGCTACGCCTTTGGTAGCATCCGGAAGCTGGTCTGCCATATTGTTTCTCCTGCATATCGTACCGCCCGTGAGCGTTGATTGCGCCAATCTATAGATGGTCAAAGATGGCTGCTGGTTTCTACCGCCATTCCACCAACCCTGTGTATACTCATAAAACCTATGTCAAAGTTGCTGGAACCTTTCTTTTTATGGCTTGCCACCGCTGGTCCGCTTGCCTATGCCGCGATCTTTGGCATCGTCTTCGTTGAGACCGGTGTTGTTGTCTTCCCGTGGCTTCCTGGTGACTCGCTGCTCTTCGCGATCGCCGCGATTTCCGCCCGGCCGGATAAGCCTCTCGATGTCGCTATTCTTGTGCCGGTGGTCATTGTCGCCGCGCTGATCGGTGACAATGTCAACTATCACATCGGGAAGTTTCAAGGCCGCCGCCTTTTTGACCGCGGTAACTCCAAGTTCTTCAACAAGAAGAACCTTGAAAAGACGGAAGCCTTCTTCTCCAAGCACGGCCCAAAAGCGATTATTTTGGCCCGTTTCGTACCGATTGTGCGGACGCTTGCGCCGTTTGTCGCCGGGATGGGTGTTATGCCTTACTCCCGTTTTCTGACATTTAGTGTGCTCGGTGCGGTTGCGTGGGTTGGCGCTTGTATGCCATTGGGCTACATTTTTGGCAATATCCCGACGGTCAAGAAGAACTTCGAACTAGTCGTCGTTGCCATCGTTCTGCTGAGCATTGTCCCGATGGTCATCGAGGTCATCAAGGAGCGCAAGGTCCACAAGACTGCTGGTTAGTTCCAGCATTTCCAAGCTGAGTAGCGCATAACTCTATCTAAATCTGCTCCAGCCACCCTCGACATCTCGTGTGCCTTTGAGCTGGGCGATGTGGACATCCAGAAGCAGGTCTGATCAGTTCCCAATCCAATGTGGCTTACTTTTTTCTTGATCGTCTTAGGATGATTGGAAGGACTGCGGCGCCACCGAATGCCAGAAGAGCCAGTGTGGATGGCTCTGGAATCGTATTCGATGGCCGGTTTCCACGTGGAAGCGTCACGCCAAGTGCCCACAGCCATGGGGATAACTTCTTCTTGGATGATTTTTCTTCAGCGATAGGCCCAAGACCCAATGGCAGGATGTTGTAC
>CAIYBQ010000554.1 GCA_903924445.1 uncultured Armatimonadota bacterium
AAGCTTCCTTATCAGGGCAAAAACGCCGCAGACACTCAAAGATGCCTCGGATGCATTGCAAGTGACCATTGATCGGGCATCGGTCAATGCCCTTATCCGAATCGGTGCGATTGAGCGGAATTACCAAATCCTTCCTCCAAAAGTCACTGCGCGCTCGGTGATGTGCGTTACGCTTGCGGTGACCCCGGATGTCGCATTTGCGGAGGCTGACCGACGCCGGAGACGGGCGAAGCAGCAAGCGAATGCATTAGAGATGCTTGCTGGTTTGCCTGCACATACGCCGGTTTCCATCGTGGATGCCTTGGAAGCCTACGGAATAGCCCGCGCCATCTGGAAACGCCTTGAGACTGACTTACTAGTTGAGATTGCGGCGACGCCAGTGGACAGAATCCCGCTTGTCCTGACGTCGGCGGGGAAACGCCCCGATGTACTTTCACCAGATCAGATTCATGCCCTCTCAGTCATCGGGGATGAAAGTCTCTCGACCACACAAAAGCCAATCCTCCTGCACGGCGTGACGGGGTCTGGCAAAACTGAGGTCTACCTCGCGACCATCGAAAAGACACTCGCCGCAGGTCGAACAGCGCTAGTGCTAGTGCCGGAAATTGCCCTTACGGCTCAGCTGATGGGTGTTTTCCGTGGGCGCTTGGGCAATCGTGTTGCGGTGCTTCACAGTGCCCTCTCGGATGGCGAACGTCGTGATGAATGGCACCGTATCGGAGCTGGCAAAGCCGATGTCGTTGTTGGCGCACGTAGTGCAATCTTTGCTCCGCTCAGCAATATCGGCTGCATTATCGTGGATGAAGAGCACGAAGGTTCCTACAAACAGGAATCTGGGGCTCCGCGGTATCAGGCACGTGATGTTGCTCTGGCTCGGGCACGCTCAACAAATGCAGCCGTGATTCTCGGGTCAGCAACGCCAAATGTGGAGTCCTACTTCCGGGCCACAGCCGGTAGTTACACGCTTGCTGAAATGACGGTTCGACCAGCCGGCCGCCCGATGCCGTATGTAGAAATCATCGACCAGCGGATAAAGTCCGGTACGACTGGGCTACAGATGTTTTCGGCTTCCCTCCTGGATGCCATCAGTGAGTCACTTGGCGCTGGGCATCAGGCAATCGTCTTCCTGAATCGCCGTGGTTTTGCAAAGTATCTCCTCTGCCGGGAGTGCGGTCACGTTCCGATGTGTCCAAATTGCGCTGTGTCGCTGACGTTGCACAATGGTGCGGAAACACTGCTTTGTCATCACTGCGCCTATACGCTGCGCAAACCCGACATCTGCCCAAGTTGTACAGGTAAACGAATTCTCTCCTATGGCATCGGGACAGAGCGGATTGAAGCGGAGCTCAAGGGGCTTTTTCCATCCGCGCGGCTGCTTCGGATGGACCGGGACACAGTGGGCAACAAAGATGCTCTTCCGGCGATGATTGAGCAGTTTAGAACCCGCGAAGCGGACATCCTGATTGGCACCCAAATGGTCGCCAAAGGGCTGGACTTCCCAGGCGTGACCTGTGTCGGTGTCGTGGCTGCGGATACATCGTTGCACGTGCCGGATTTCCGCGCATCCGAGCGCACCTTTCAGCTCCTTGCACAGGTGTCCGGACGTGCGGGCCGCGGGGATGTCCCCGGCAGGGTGATGATTCAGACCTTCAATCCTGATCACGTCGCGATACAGGCCGCAGCGCAGCATGACTACGGTGCGTTTTACGGTGCAGAAATCGAGAACAGACGTGAGCTGAACTACCCTCCGTTTTCCCGACTTTGCAATATCATCGCAAATCACGAGGATGCAAACACGGCTTCAGGCGCAGCGGCGGAGATTGCTACACGCCTTCGTTTACATCGCGGGCTGACAGTCCTCGGCCCAGCTCCCTGCCCACTGTCCCGCGTACGAAACAAGCATCGGTTTCACGTGCTGATCAAAGGGCCACTGGATGACACACTTCGCCAGCTCGTGCGACGGGAACTCGCGGCGATGCCCAGCGATTTAAGGTCAATGTTGATGGTCGATATCGACCCGCAGAGTGTTGTGTAATTTGGTCCCGACAACAACGTTTTCTGTGGGTTAGTCAGTGTCGGTATCAAAGATTGATTGGAATGACTCGGGCCAGCGCCGTGGCTTTCCTGTCAGTCCATCGATACAGACCCCTTTGGTGGATCCCGTGGCGATGCGTTTATTGCGGTTTTGGCACTCAACGATGTATGTGAATGTCACGCTCGCACCCGTAGATGATGCACAGTCGCATGTGATGGACAGCTCATCGGTGAAGAATGCCGGGCTTAGGTATTTGATGGTCGCATCTGCGATGACGATTTGAATCCCGGCGCGCTGGATCTCAGGAAATGGAAGTCCGGCATCCTGAAGCCATGCGCAGCGGGCAACTTCGAAGTACTGCAGGTAAATCGCGTTGTTGACGTGCCCGAAGCTGTCCAGTTCGTACGAACGTACAGAAATTTTAGTTGTAGTCATCATCAATAAAAAGCACCACTCCAACCGTGTTGCAGTGGTGCATTTCTTTCACATGGAATGCTTACTTTGAAAAGTGATCTGTGTTCAGCTGAATAAACGACTTCCACTTCTCAGGAACTTCATCTTCCATGAAAATGGCATCGACTGGGCATTCAGGTTCGCACAATCCGCAGTCAATACACTCATCAGGATTGATAAAGAGCTGAGTGTCATCATCACCACCCTGGATACAGTCCACGGGGCAGACGGACACGCAAGAGCGGTCTTTGACTCCTATGCAGGGCTCCGCAATCACAAAAGGCATCTGGATCTCCACCTGCAGGGTCGATGATTTACTGAATCATTGTCCAGTTCCGTACCCCTGCCGTGTCAAAATTATAACGATGGAGGAAGTGATTAGCAACCTGAGAATCATTCTCATTACTTTCAAACACATGATGTGCATTCCCTTTTGTAACGGGTAGACTGGTATCTAACTACATTCAAAGTGCATCGTTGCCATGCGTACCGGTGTGCGTTGTCTAACAAGGAAAACTTTTATGTCGTTCGTTGGCAAACCAGCCCCGGAATTTACTGCTCCTGCATTCTTCCCAGGAGACACTGCTGCATCTGATGTCAAGTCACTTTCCCTTACCGACTACCGCGGAAAGTGGGTTGTGTTCTTTTGGTATCCCCTCGATTTCACCTTTATCTGCCCAACGGAGATCCTTGCGTTGTCCGATCGCTTGGATGAGTTTGAAGAGCTCGGTGCAGTCGTTATCGGCGCATCAACCGACTCCGTGTACTCCCACCGTGCGTGGGTTCGTACTCCACGTACGGACAATGGCATCGAAGGCACTGCGTACCCGATCATCGCTGACATGACCCAGCAGATCGCTGCGGATTACGGCGTCCTCATTGATGGTGAAGGCATCGCGCTGCGCGGCTTGTTCATCATCGACCCAGATGGTGTTGTCAAGCACTCCACCATCAATGCGTTGAATGTCGGCCGTAATGTGGATGAGGTTCTCCGTACGCTGCAGGCACTGCAGAGCGGTGGACTGTGTGCAGCCAACTGGAAGCCAGGTGCAAAGCACCTTTCCCCTGGTAGCTAATCATGCCACTTCGCCGTGGCGCTGAGCTTCCATCGCTTGCAGGCGCAACCGAATGGATAAACGGTGAAACAACGCGGGAGAGCCTTCTAGGCTCTCCTTGCCTTATTCACTTCTGGTCCCTTTCCTGTTACATCTGCAAGAACAACCTGCCGGCACTGGCAGCGTGGAAGACTAAGTATGGTCCTCTCGGGCTCAAGGTCATCGCGGTGCACATGCCACGCTCGGAAGACGAAACCAACGTCGAGCTCGTTAAACAGAGCATGCTCGAGCATGGAATCACTGAGAGCTGTGCGATTGACAATATGCATGATGTCAAAGATGCCTTTCTAAACGAGGCGGGCTTTGTTCCTCATTACTATGTGTTCAACGCGGATGGCATCTTGGAGAGTCGTGCAGCGGGTGATGCTGGTGTTGCGTCTATCGATGCGGCGCTGGTCAAGCTGTTTCCAGCCTAACATCGCTTAAACATTTACGGGAGGTATTCGGGCACTTAAGTCCGATGCCTCCCGTAGTGCATTTTTGAGGAGAATTTTGATCACCTATGGACCACTTTTCTGGAAAAACATCGGATGAACGGCTTCTTGCCACACCAACCGCAGCGGAAGCATCATTTATACACAGCGATCCGTGGCGTGTACTTAGAATTCAGAGTGAGTTCGTCCGAGGGTTGGATGCGCTTGCAGACCTTGGTCCGGCGGTTACGCTCTTTGGGAGTGCACGAACGCGTGTTGGTGATCCGTATTATGCGGCGGCAGTCGACACAGCCCGCCTTCTAGGGAAACAGGGCTATGCCATCGTTACGGGTGGAGGCCCTGGCATCATGCAAGCGGCCAATGAAGGTGCAAAGCTTGCGGCGGTCAAGAGTATTGGACTCAATATTGAGCTTCCGTTTGAACAGCACTTGAATCCGTACTGCGACGTCTCCGTCGACTTTCGTTACTTCTTCGTCCGCAAGGTCATGTTGGTAAAGGTCGCGAGTGCGTTTGTCATCTTTCCCGGTGGCTATGGAACGCTGGATGAGCTGATGGAAGCCTTGACACTTGTCCAAACGGGTAAAATTTCAAACTTCCCGATTATTCTTTATGGCTCGGACTACTGGAGCGGTTTGGTCAAGTGGCTAAAGGACACTGTCCTCCCGGATGGAAAAATAAGTGCATCCGACATTGACCTCCTTCGCATCGTGGACAGTCCGGAAGATGTTGTCAGTATTGTCAAAGCAACAACATCACGGGGTACAGATCACGACCATCAGATTGATATTGAGCTCGCAAGCCTTGCGGATGTTGCAAAAGCTTATGCACCGCCGCCATTTGCAGAGCAATAAAGGCGATCAGATCACAGAAAACAAACAGCCCTGATGCGCAAGCATCAGGGCACTTTACATTTACAAGCAGGCTTAGTCGATGAAGTGAACGCCCTCACCTGCAACGACACGGCCAAGAATGCATGCCTTCTCTCCGCTATCATTGAGTTCACTGACAAGACTCTCCGCCTTGGATGCCGGAACAACCACAACCATTCCGATGCCCATGTTGAATGTCCGCATCATGTCATCCAGAGGAACATTCCCAGCATCCTGAATCAAGTTGAACAGCGCTGGAATGGTCCATGCGCTCCGGCTGATTTCCGCCGAAGTCCCATCCGGGAGCGAGCGGGGAATGTTGTCCACAAACCCGCCGCCGGTGATATGGGCCATCGCACGGATTTCATGCGACACAAGCCTCGGGAGCAGCGCATTCGCATAACAACGGTGAGGAGCAAGAAGCGCAGCTCCGACGGTCGTGCCTAAGGACTCCACATAGGTATCGACGCCATAGCCGGCCACTTCAAACAAGACTTTGCGAGCCAGGGAATAGCCATTGGTATGAAGGCCATCCGATGCAAGCCCGACGAGAACATCCCCCACCTCAACCGTAGAGCCATCAATGATTGCGGCACGGTCAACGATTCCGACGATGCAGCCGGCGAGGTCATATTCCCCTGCTTGGTACATCCCCGGCATTTCAGCGGTTTCACCGCCGATGAGAACACATCCGCTCGAGCGGCATCCCTCAGCAAGTCCCTTGACGACATCCGCGGCGACAGACGGTTCCAGTTTGCCCGTAGCAAAATAGTCAAGAAAGACCATCGGGCGTGCGCCTTGCACAAGGATGTCGTTGATGCAGTGCCAAACGAGATCACGTCCGATGGTGTCATGCTTATCCATCATGAATGCGACCTTGAGCTTGGTGCCGACGCCATCCATGCTGCTAACAAGAACAGGATCGTTACCCAGCTGTCCCGCAAGTGAGAACATCCCTCCAAATGAACCTACATCCGCGACAACATTTGCGTTAAATGTCGAACGGATATGCTTCTTCATTTGGCGAACCGCCTCAGTTCCGGCATCGATGTCGACGCCAGAATCAGCATATGTGGTTGTCTTTAGTTCATCGGACATGGGGAATCCCTCCTGCCATACTGTCAAATAAAAACCCACCGTGCGCAGTGGGTTGAAAGGGTGAACATCGGGGCGAGAGGATTCCAACCTCCGACCTCGGCGACCCGAACGCAGCGCTCTGACAAGCTGAACTACATCCCGGCTATCCCGCCCACTCCACCTGCGTGGAGCGTTACCGCGCGATATTATCACGTGGCAATGATGCAAGCAAAGCCTGTCCCCCACATCATACTGACGATTGACGCAGGCGGAACGACTGTGCGCTTCCGTCTTGAGCGTGATGGTAGCTTGTTCCACGATGACTGGTCCGTTCCAGCATCCCCCGATGGACATCCTCCAGCATTTCAGGGTGGTTTACCCCAGCCGGATGTCGTCGTCGCCGGGATCACAAAAGTCAGCCGTCCAGGCGTAGTAGATGCTTGGAAACGGGCTTTGGAGTTACATTTTCCTGTTGCTCAGCATGTAATCGTCCCTGATTTTGAGCTCGCTGCTGCTGCATCGATAGACCGTTCGGGTGCGGTGATGCTGCTGGCTGGTACGGGATCGCTCGCGTGCGTGTTTGACGGCAACACCTTGTTGCGAGTTGGTGGGCGTGGTTGGGAGTATGGTGATGAAGGTTCAGGTGCGTTTATCACAACGGAAGCCGTGAGGCGGTGTGTCCGGGCACTGGATGGGATGCTTCCGACGACTCCGCTGTTGAATAGAATTGCAGATGTGGCTGAAACGACAGATGCTGGAGCATTTGCGACCTGGGCGCGTAGGCGGGCGGATTTTGACGGGCGAGGCTTTTTGCTTCCATTGATTGCAGAAGCTGCAGCGGAAGGCGACAGAGATGCCATCAATCTCCTCCACGGCGCAGGTGGGTGGCTAGCCCGATTAGCGCGCACCACGCATCAAAAAATAGCGTCGAACACAGACATTATCCATATTCGTGCCGTCGGCGGGCTCTGGGAAACCGGACCGTTTATCCAAGATGCAACCGTGGCTGCGCTGCAAAAGTGGTATGCCACCGTCGACTTTCAACGGTTTACTGGTAGCCATTTGAGCGGTGGACGTCGCTTGGCAGCGAAGTGTGGTACATCGGCAGCTGTTGTAGAACAGCTCTAAGAATCCTATCTGAACACGAGACCAGCTGACGCCATTTGCGACAATTGAGGTGGTGCGCCAGCGGTTTCAATGGCGGATCTTTCCGGCTGGCTCAGCGACTCACTTGTGCACGGATTGTTCCAGCGACGTGAATCTGGTTAGAG
>CAIYBQ010000555.1 GCA_903924445.1 uncultured Armatimonadota bacterium
CACCGACAGCGTGCATCACGACCGGGATGTCACTTGTTGCATGCACATTGAACTCAAAGTTTCCGAGCTGACGCGGAGCGTTGGAGCGGAGTGCGGCGTTGATGCGGTCGATGTTATCGCGGGCGTTATCAAGCAGAAAGTCTGCAAGGCCGGCGAGGCGGATGACCTCATTGACGCCGCTTGAGACGGCACTGAGTGCGAGCTGGCCTCCGACGCCTTTGAGTTGTTTGTAAAAGCGGAGGAGGGTACGGATTCCAACGGAGCTGAGGAACTCAACCGCATCGCAGTCAAGGCGGATTTGATGGTTACCATCCTGAATGGCGGCTTCGATTGCATCGGCAAGAGTGTCTGCCGAGCTGCCATCCAGCCGGCCATCAAGCACCAATATCAGGCAGGAGTCCTGGGCGTTACGCGTAATCTGCATCGAGGTTACTTTGAGCCTTCCTTGGTTGTCGCTGGTTGCGCAGCTGGTGACTTAGCCGCGGCGACTTTCCATGTCTCGGGCTTGGTCGCATCGGCTGGAAGCTGCTCAGGCTGCTTAATTTTGTGCTCACCGGTTTCATCGATAATCAGGCTGGCGCGGGCTTCAATATCTGCGGGGATGCTCCAGGTTCCTTTGAGGCCAACCAGCGCTTTCTTGTTTAGTGTCAGCGTCTTCGGCTCGTAGAACTCGGCACGGAAGTCGCTTGGCCGGCGTCCATCGAGGACATCAGCGGCACGCATTCCCATCGCCCGACCGACCATTGTGTAGTTCCCACCGATATCGAGGAGGGCGCCTTTCTTGACGGATGGCGGAATAACAGTGATGACGGGAATACGTCCACGACGTGCGGCATCAATAACGGCATCGGCGGCAACGAGGACAGTCACATCCCCGCTGATCCAGATCGCCTCAACGCCTCGCGAAACAAGGGATGCTGCGGCATCGGATACGGCAGTGCTGTTCTCGGCGTTGGCTTCCATGAGGGTGATGCCAAGGGTTGGGGCAACTTTGCGTGCAAAGTTGGTCTGCGAGACTGAGTTTGCCTCTGCAGAGTTCCAGACCAGCCCGAGCTTGGTCAGGCTTGGATTCATCTTTTTGATGAGCTCAAACGCTTCCTTGATCGGTTGCATCGTGCCGTAGCCAGCCATGTAGGGAGGGTGGATGGAGAGGTCTTTGGGATCGATGCCCACACCTGCGCCCGGAGGGTTTGAGACAAAGCCGTAGACGTGATCGACTTTTCTCCCGGTTTTGTTGGCACTGGCGATGGTCTGCAACGACACAGTTGTCATCGAGATGACCATGTCATAGGAGCCGCTTGTCGCTTCTTTGGCGATGGAGTTGGCGGTTCCAATATCCTGTTCAGCGTTGAAGCGCTTAATGGAAATGTTCTGTCCATCCGTGTAGCCGCGTGTTTTGAGCGACTCGATGATGCCTGCGTAGCCATCTTCCATGATGGGCTGGCTGGCATGTTGCACGATGGCGATGCGCTTTGTCGTGGAATCCGATTTTGCGCCTATACGTGCTCCCAGGTCAGACCATAGGAGAATTCCTGCGGCGCCTGCGATCAAGGCGATGCCGAGGATGAGGCGTTTGAAGTGATCAAAAAAGTTGGACATGAAAAATTGTTGGAACGCGTTTGGAGAGCACTTCTGAAACAGTCAGGTGCTCTCCAAAGTGGAAGTGGGCTATTCGCCTCTCTCAACCGCCTTTTGTCGGGCGAGTAAGTAGTGGTCAAGCTCTGCGACATTAGCAAAAACATTTAGATCACTGAGCGCGCCCATGATCGAAAACACTTCTTGAATCTGCGGCTGGAGGTGGATGAACGAGACGGTTCCGCCGTGTTCATTTTGACTTTTGAGGGCGATTAGGAAAAGGCGGTAGCCCATCGATGTCAGGTACTTGAGCTCAGCAAGATCAAAGATCAGTTCTTTTGGATGCTGTTCCAAAATCGAATCTAATGCTGGGGAAACGACATCCGTGGATGCAGCATCGAGGGTGCCGGAGATATGCAGAGCATAATGATCTCCCCGGATCCACAGTGCGATGTTGCCACCGGATGTATCCCGCTCCCAAACCTTGTTAAATGAAAGCTCCATGTACCGGGCTACCGTTCCTTTCCCAGTGGCTGACTATTCCGGCTTAACGGCACCCTTTTGCGCACGGTCAAGCTGTTCATCCAGCTCTTCGATAACAAAGGTCTCGAGTTCATCGATGGAGCCAAACATCCGGACATCCGGAAGGCTGCCCATAATCTTGAAGACTTCCTGGATCTGCGGCTGGAGGTTCAAGAAGGATGTCTGTCCGCGGTGTTTTCGCTGTGCTTTTTGTGCCATCAGGAAGGTACGGAAACCCATGGATGTCACATACTTGAGCTCAGCGAGATCAAAGACGAGAAGGTCAGGCTCAGTGGCGAGAATCGCTTCGAGTTCAGCCTCAACCATTGGAGCATTGGTAGCATCGAGATTGCCAGCAATTGACAGCGCAGCGTAGCCACCGCGCGTTGAAAGTGTCAAGTAGCCACCGGGGATATGCTTTTCCCACGATTTTGTAAATGTACGTTCCCAGAGTTTGGCCAGATTCAACATGAAATGTCCCTTCGCTCAGGCCAACCTATATCCGGCAGCCCATCGGGGCATTGTATGGCAATTCATCTAAAATTCGACACTGCCACCTGAACCAAGGCCATCCATCCCAAAAACAACATCGCATTGCGTGTGTTATGGAAGCAAGTTGTCCCTAATTCAGATCATCTAGGGCTAAGTGTCGCTCTTTTGGAAAGTAACGGATCCCATTCAGACTACCACTGGCAGGGAACCGTCGATGGGTCTGGGCCGACAGAGCGGAAGTAGAGGTAGCGACGCTGAAACGCATTGAGATCAGGAAGCACTTTAAGCGATGCATCATCACCTGAAACACACTTGAATGAATTGTTCTGGTAGTTGAAAACGGTCACGTAACCCGCACGGCTTTCTCTTATACGACGAGCCAACTCGAGGATTGGAATCCTGTGCTGATGCTCTGCGATTTTCGCGATGCCAGGGTCGGTAGATGTTGTTACGGATACTAGCTCTTGCTGCCACCGTGTCTGCTGCATTGATGCCGGAACCAACAAGTGATTACCCACGCCGCCCTCTGTTTGGAGGTTACTGAACATCGAAAAGCACATCCGAGTCCGTAAACCAAGATACGGCTGGAGCCCAATCAAGGTTAGGATCGCGCACAGCGGGCACGCCAGCCAGAGTCGTTGGGTAAGGCTATCCGGCGATGCGTTGAACACAGCAAGGTCCTTTGGGTGTCGCCAAGCATGTTGGACATAGACCACGGAGATGGCTACTGCATAGATGAGAAGGCCGTAATACCCGATACCAAAGCCGATGCTCCCAGCGGTGGGAAGATTGCCCCTTAGTGCAGGTACAAATCCAATAAGCAAGGCCAGAGCAATCACGCCGCAGCAAAGGAACCAGATTGCCAGCAGCATTTTCCGAGCGACAGCCGTGGGACGAAACGTCGTGACGAACCCAGCGGGTATAAACCAGCTCAGCAGTGACACAATCGTTGCAGTAAAGCTATAGATGCCCGGGAACGGATGTAAGGACAACATCGCGTGAAAGCCGAGCGCAAGTACCCCACCAACCAACCGTGTACGGGGGATGAGCATCAGGATGGGAATAAACGCCTCTACAAGGAGCGTGCCGTAAATCGCAAAGTGGTCAAAAACGCCGCCTGTCGGCATCAATGGATACATTAATCCGATTTCATGCAGCATTGTGGATGCACAGCTGACATCCGGATTGAAATACGCAGTATTGACCTTGTGGAAGACAGTAAAGAAATACAGGATTGACACTGCCATCCGCATGATGGGCGCAACGGTGATCACCCAGCGGCTCCGAACATCGTCGGCGGTAGCGTGTCGTTTTTCTCGCACCATTGCAACGATGAGAACGCCCAGCATCACGATGTTCATCACCAGCGAAAACAGGATATGGTTTGGGACCGGTCCCATGTGACTTCCAACGGCGAATATATCCACGGCGAGAAACAAGGCGAACAAAGCGGGCTTCGGCCTAAGCAAGACAGCCATCGCAAGACAGATCAGGATCACCCCGGACAGCCCTTGCCATCTCCAATCATGAAACGTCATAAAGTGGAAAATGCCAGCGATCGCCCAGCTACGACACAGCCAATCGAACTGCTGTGTGTACGCCGTTTGCTTTTCAGGTTGTTGCAGCTCGGATGTAGCCGGGAAGCCATCCGAACCGAAGTCAGTTGCCATTAGCCAAAACATCGGCAACTAGAGAAAGTAATCTGATACTTACGCCCACAACTAATTGCGTAATCGACAGTTACTTGATTAACCGGAGTTAACTCAGTTCACATAATGTTCGTTATGCTGGATGTGTAAATGCTGCTGCGTAGCCCGCATCGGCGAGGTCCAAAATCTCATTGAAGTGAATCACGCCAGCCCGCACGAGCCGCTCATATTCATTCACCAAACGCCCACTCTCACCGTGCAGGGCTGGGTTATCGGTACAAATCGCGATCCGGACATTCGCATCCCGGCAGCGGTCAAACACCGGCTTGAGCTCACTGACATCCGAAATCGTGTTCGTCCGGAGATAGGTCATCGGGCACACTTCCAGCGTGATGCCGCGTTTCGAAAGCTCAGACAGGTGCTGTGGGTGATGTAAGCCAATCTGTATCCCGTGACCGATGCGGTTGAGGTACGGAAACAGCTCTGGATGGACATCAATTGGGTCCGACTCCGCCATATGTGCCGTTGTTGAAAGACCGACTTCGCGGGCGTAGCGGAACAGCTCAACCCACTCGGCAATCGTGGGGCCACCGGCCTGGTAGGGCCCCGCGATATCGACGGCGACGCAGGCTGGATGCATCTTCGCAAGGTCGATAATTGCCTTATTTCGCGCAGGGGAAAAGCCCCGGTCCATGCAGAGAATAAATGATGTGCGTATCGGAAAATCCGTCTGAACCGCGGCCGCAATGTCATCCACGACGCGGGACATATCGACCAAACGGTCATCCTCAGACAAGCCAGCCCGCGTCCGCTTGTACGGGTTGAAGCGCAGCTCAAGGACATCCACAGCCTCAAACACACTCGCCCCGCGAACAGCCCGGTGTGCGAAATAGCCGACATCCTCCGCCTGAAGCTCCTCCACCAAGTGGTGAACGCTCAGGTAATCAGCAAGATCACGGAATGGCCGCTCAAACTCATGGCGAAACCGTGAATAGTCGCCGTAGCGTGCGAGGAGTCTAATGGCAAGGTCACTGGACTGCTTTTCGATATAGCCCCAGAGAATTCTCGGATGTGTGGCGCCACCCAAGTGTCTATGCAGCTCAGGGAAATGCACGCGCTATCCCCCAGCCTTACGGGCTGCGGCAGCGATTTCATCCGCGATGCGTTTACGCATTTGTGCATCCATCAGCGAGCCATGATCTTTGCCGGGAACCACTTCAATTGCGGCATCGGAGCCGAGGCGTGTGAGCGTGTCCTTCAGTCGAACGACGGCCCCCTCGAGGTAGAAGGTATCGAGACCGCCCGTGTAAACGTGCAGCTTTCCGGCAAGCTTTGGCCCGAGGGACTTCCAGTTCTTTTCAAGCCGCTCGCGGATATCAAATGGCTTCCAAGACTCAGCAACCTTACGGTCAATCTTGCCCGTCTTGCGGTCCCAAATACGCTCCGGCTGGCCACTACGGTCCCGGCGGCTGAACACCGCTTCAAAAGAACCGAGCTGCTCACCGCGCCCAAGAGGCACTTCCATATCGGAGAAGTCCTGGTACCAGACAACGGGCTCATCCCCGCGGCGCGCCAGCGGCCGTAAACGCCCCTGAGCATCCGTGAACATGCTGTCATCCGCGTAGAGGTTTATCCGCTGAAAGTCGTGAAAGTCCACCGGATCGGGGGCAGTGCTCCAGACGCCGCCAAAGACATCCGGGTAGCGAACCTGCAACCAAAGCGAGCTCCAGCCACCGCTGGAATGGCCCATCACAAACCGGCCGGCAGCTGTTCCAAGCGCATTCACCTTGCGCTCTACCGCAGGAATCAGCTCCTTGATAAGCGCTTCGCCGTAAGGACCATTGTTGGCCGAGTCGGCGAACACGTGATGCCCACTGGGACAATCCGGGTCCAACACCACGCGGATGACACCAATCTGATCGATAGATGCATTTCCACGCCGGGCGCCGTAGTGACGACCACCAAAACCAGGAATCTCGTAGACGACGGCCCACTTGCGCGCTGGCGACCAGTCTTTGGGCTTGATGATCGCACACTTCAAATCGACAGGTCTACCCGTAAAGCGGCTGATGCGCTCGCTGCGGATGCGCAGCTCTTCCACACCATCGGATGTTTGGAAAACCGGCTCCTGAATGACTTTGTCGATCACCAGCTCGGGCGCGGCAGCGGTGGTGTTCCACTTGATCGCTGCTGAGTAACCATTTCCAGCACCATTTCCGACTGAACGTGCAATGCCGCGGTCTGCAACCGCCTGCACCATCCAAATCCCAACCGGAGGCGCCGTGCGCTCCCGCGGAAACGCATCCACTGATGGGCCAGAGAGCTTGATAACGTCGCCAGCGGTGATGTTGGTGACGTTCATCGCCCACATCGGGGATGGATTGAACCAGTTCGGTCCCATTCGCGGCTCGCCCGTATCTGGTTTGCCGAAGTAAACCACGATACGCCCACTGAATGGACCATTGAAGAGTCCGGGGGCAATCCGTACGCGGAGGGGCTTTGCCTGCGGAGTCATGGCCTAAAGCTCCATCCCAATATGCTCCGCAACAAAGGCAAATACATCCGCTTGCTCATCCAGGACTTTTGAAATGGGCTTGCCGGCGCGGTGGCCCGCCTGGGTCTCGATACGAATAAGCGTCGGCGCAGCATCCGGGTTCTGAGCGAACTGCAGCGCTGCCGCGTACTTGAATGAGTGCGCCGGGACCACACGGTCATCATGGTCACTCGTCGTGACGAGTGTAGCCGGATAGGACGTGCCGGAAACGAGTGTGTGGTACGGGCTATAAGCCAGCAGCGCGCGGAATTCATCCTCATTTTCGATGTTTCCATAGTCGCTTTGCCAGGCCCACCCGATGGTGAACAGGTGGAAGCGCAGCATGTCGAGCACGCCGACGGCCGGGATGGCGGCGCCGTAGAGGTCAGGTCGCTGCGTTGAACAAGCCCCAACGAGGAGGCCGCCATTGGATCCGCCGGCGATTGCGATGCGCTTCTTTTCGGTAACGCCACGCGTGATCAAATCCTCGGAGACAGCAATGAAATCATCAAAGACATTTTGCTTATTCAGCTTGGTGCCGGCAACATGCCAGGTATCGCCATACTCGCCGCCGCCACGGAGGTTTGCGACGACATAGACGCCTCCCCGTTCCATGAAGGCGATGGCCGCCGGGGAGTAGCCCGGGGTCAGAGAGATGTCAAAGCCGCCGTAGCCATATTGGTAAACAGGCAGGTTGGACTTGCCAACATTTTCAGCCAGCTGGGTCTGGAAGTACGGCACGCGAGTGCCATCTTTGCTCGTTGCAAAGTGCTGTGTCGTGACAAATGCCGTACGGTCAAACGGCACGTGCGGCTCACGGAGGATGCTGCTCGCACGCGTGGCAACATCGAAATGGTAGATGACCGCCGGCGCTGTGTAGCCCGTAAATGCATAGCAGACTGACTTCGCCTTGCGGGTGCCGGCAAAGCCGCCGGATGTCCCGATACCCGGGAGGATAACCTCTCCCAGCGCGATGCCATCGAGGGACCAGCACTCCACATAGCTGCGTGCATCCCGCAGGTAGGACACAATCAACGTCTCCCCGATGAGGCTGACACTCTGACAGGTGTCATTGCTTTCCGGGACGATTTCAACAGCATCGCTAAATGGCTGGCCGATGTGGAGACGGACGATACGCTTTCGGGATGCCCCATTGTCGGTCAGGATGTAAAACGTTGGGCCATCGTTGCCGAGGATGCTATACGCCGCTTCGCCAACGGGTAGCCACTGCTGCACCATCGCATCACCCGATGTAAGGCTTTTGAATGCAATCCCATTGCGGCGGTCGGTTCCCGCATACTGATACAGCATGAGGTAGTCGCCATCTTCAGTGACGTCCGCGCTGAGGTTCCACTTCGGCTGGTCAGGCGTCGCATAGACAAGGACATCATCCGCTTGTGGTGTCCCGAGTGCGTGGAAGTAGACCACATGGTTTTCATTGACGGCCTGGTAGGCCTCGCCATCCTTAGGAGGTGCATACCGGCTGTAGTAAAACCCGCTGGCATCTGCGGCCCAGGATGCGCCGGTGAACTTAGCCCACTCTACAAAGTCAGCTGTGTCATCCCCGGTTTCCACATTACGAACATGCCAGGTCTGCCAGTCAGAACCCGCGCGCTGGATGGAATAAGCCAGCCACGTCCCACACGGCGACACACTGGTGCCCGCGAGCGCGGCAGTGCCATCGGTGGACAACAGGTTTGGATCTAAGAGGATGCGACCATTTACGGCAGGAGCATCCCCAACCATCAGCTGCGCTTGGTTGGCAAGACCCGGATTGAATGTCCAGAACCACTTGCCACCTTCCTGCCATGGCACGCCGACACGCTCGTAGTTCCAGAGGTTCGCGAGGCGTTCCCGAAGTGTGTCCCTCCCCGCAAGTGACCG
The DNA here is from genome assembly GCA_903924445.1 of uncultured Armatimonadota bacterium. Lineage (GTDB taxonomy): Bacteria > Armatimonadota > Armatimonadia > Armatimonadales > Armatimonadaceae > CAIRTT01. The sequence continues at coordinate 8,656 of CAIYBQ010000555.1, forward strand.
CAGCAACGGCATCGTCACCGCATTCTGCGCTGCGACCCAGGATGCAGTTTCTTCCGAATTTGCATCCTCAAGCCAGCGGTACGGGTCAGCGATTTCGGTGCCATGGATGACATCCACGATGTTTTCACGGCGGGTTACCGGATACTTCATTGTCCTCGATACTCCTAAAAAACAATTGGAAACAGCCTAGCGGCGACCACTATCCGATGGACGCTCATGGCTTTCAAGCTTACGTAACACGGAGAGCAAATTCCGCATCGGCTCGGGCAGGGGTGTACGGACATCCACAATTTTGCCGGTTCGCGGGTGACGGAATGCCAAGCGGTAGGCGTGCAGCGCCTGGCCACCGAGGGCTGCCACTGCAGCATCGATATTGACATCCCCAGTGCGGCGAATGCCCCCATAAAGCGTGTCACCCACGACTGGATAGCCAGCAAACTGGCAGTGCACACGAATCTGGTGGGTGCGGCCGGTATCGAGGCGGCACTCCCAAAGCGAACATGGGCCAAGCGGCTCACGCATAATCACTTTGGTGACTGCCTTGCGGCAGACGCCTTGGGTTGAGCGCAAGTGGACGGCCATTTTCTTACGGTCTTGAGGATGCCGACCGATGGGTGCATCGATGACCGCATCGGGGAAGCCCGGCGTGCCCCAAACGATAGCCGCATACCGCCGCTTCGCATCCCGTGACTGGATCTGATCTTGCAAGCCACGGTGGGTGAAGTCGTTCTTTGCGACCATCAGGAGACCCGTTGTGTCCATATCCAACCGGTGGACAATTCCCGGACGCTCTACGCCGCCGACGCCGCTGAGCTGACCTTTGCAGTGATGCAAAAGCGCATTGACCAGGGTCCCGGAGAGATGGCCGGCACTTGGATGAACAGGCATCCCACGCGGTTTTTGTACGACTAAGAGGTCATCATCCTCGTAGTGCACGGTCAGTGGAATATCCTCGGGAAGGATTTCACTCGATGTAATCTCGGGAATTTCGAGAATCATCGTCTGGCCGGTCTGAACCTTGTTCGCAGAGCGGGTTGCGGGCTTTCCGCTTAGGAGAAGTCCGCCATTTTCCACCCAGCGCTGGATTGCAGCCCGGCTGGCCTGCGGGAGCAGCGCGACCAATGCCGTATCCGTTCGGGCCTGATTTAGCTCCTCAGGAACGACAAACTTATATGTTCCAGCGACAAGCGGTGCCAGCTCTGAAGGAGA
>CAIYBQ010000556.1 GCA_903924445.1 uncultured Armatimonadota bacterium
ATCGCCACACGGGACACGTTTCTGACGACCGTCGATGGCAAATTTACCGCGCTGGTCACAGATATCGATGCCACAATCCGTGCCATCAGCGCTGATCTCGAAGGCTATATCAGCTACAAAATGCTGATGTACCGAGTTGGCCATAAGCGTAGCGACTGGCTGATTGCTATCGATGCCCGCGGCACCAAGTGCGTCACCATTCGCTTCTTCAAAGCACTTCACTTTGCAGATCCAGACAAGCTCCTTCGGTTAGGAACCACCACCATCGGGAATCTGGACTTCACCGCATCCCTCACAACTGCTGACCAAGCGCATATCGCTGACTTTACAAAACAGGCTATCGCCTGGCATGCACATGAGGCATCCCAAACGTAACGTCAGTGTTCCAGCTTCAAAATGAGCTTGTTCAGCTCTCCAGCCCGGGTCTGCGATAAGCGGTCAACATATTTGCGGACGATATAGCCACCCAGCTGTGCTGGGACATCCGAGTCCGCCAAAAGGTCCTGCAGACTCGGGCGCTCCGTTGGAATCACCAATGGTTTCCCCGGGTACGTAAATGTCATCAGCAAATCGACTTCATCAAATTCGACCGAAAGTCCGACATCACCACTTGGTACTCCGTGCGCCGTCAGCGCTTCGAATGTCTCAGCGCAAGCCGTGGATGCCTTTTCGACAATGTCGCGGCGGGCACCCCAGTCTTTGCCAATCCGATCCATGAACGGGGAAATCGTCTCGTAGTGATGGCCATCAGGGTTTGCAGGCAGCTCTGCCCGCCGGCTAATCCCAATCCGAAATAGCATGTTTAGCAAAATAGCACTGACGGCAGTTATTGCAAGCGTTGATTCGCAGACATTTGCGAGCAGGACGGGCAGATGTGAATATACCCCCGGGAGTATCACGGTACTAAGGCCAATCAGCACCGAGAGGCCAACCGTAAAGATTCGCCGCTCGCTTAGAAGACGGGAAAGAATCAGTTCCATCCCGGCGACCATCATGAACGCAGCCGTATACGCGAGCAGCGCACCGATCACCGGCTGCGGGATGCTGGAAAGCCCCGCGACCAGCTTTGGCGTGAAAATCGAAAACATCAACAAAATGCCGGTCACCGCGCCCACCCGCCGGGCTGCCGCACCACTGGCCATCACCAAGCCGATATGCGCGGATGAAATTCCGCCGGGCATGCCTCCGATGAGTCCAGAGAGCACATTTCCGATGCCATTGACTTGAATTCCCGCAGCTGCCTGATCCGTGTCGAGTTTTTTCCAGTCCTCATCATTAATGCGCTGGATGCTGATAAACGACCCCAGAGTATCGACACACTGAATGACGGCCATGATGACAACGAGGGGCATCAGAGCGACATCGAATGCTGGAAGCGCGAGGTTGATGGTCGGGAGGCCAAGCCACGGACTAACTGAAATGTTCTCAATATCAACCGGGTTGAAAGCACCGACGATTTTGGATGTTACCAAGCCTACAGCGAGGCCAAAACCGAGGGAGAAGAGCTTGACGATGCCTTTGCCGAAGACTGCACAGGCGATGATGGTGGCGAGGGTCAGCGACGCAACCAAAATGTAATCCCGGTTGACATCGGTCACCACTCCGGCAGACATCGTCGCTCCGGTAAAGTTCCTCACAGCCGACTCGGCGAGAGAGACCCCTAGCATCATCACGACAACCCCGGACACCTCCGGTGGGAAATACGCCCGCAAGTACTTGATAACCCGCGAGACCGCGAGCTCTGTCGCTCCGAAAATGATGGTCATCCCGGCAAGGAGTGGCAGGCCACCAATTCCAGCAGCTTGCATCAAAGCCGGCACCACTACGGGAGTCGGTGTTTGAACCGTTAGGTTTCCATTTCCCAGAGGCGGCTTGAAGTGATGCAGAAACGTTGTGAAAGCAGTGGCAATGATGGTTGCCGTGAGCAAACCTGCCTTTTGCAGCGGGGTCATCCCGGCCTTTTGCGCGAT
>CAIYBQ010000557.1 GCA_903924445.1 uncultured Armatimonadota bacterium
AGACCACCCGGAGCTCGTTGACTTCCTTCTGCATATCGACCAGCTTGCGGAAAATCCCATCTTCCTTCGCCAAAAGCTCATCGTGGGTGCCAACCTCGGCAATTTTGCCCTTTTCAACCACCACCAGGCGGTCCGCATTGCGCAAGGTTGACAAACGGTGCGCAATCGCAAATGTTGTCCGGCCCGCAATCAAGCGCTCAATCGCTTCCTGAATCTGCTTCTCGGTCTCGGTGTCCACGGATGCCGTTGCTTCATCGAGAATCAAAATGCGCGGGTCATGCAAAATCGCACGGGCAATCGATATCCGCTGGCGCTCGCCACCCGATAGCCGCGCCCCACGCTCACCGACCTGGGTATCGTAGCCATCCGCGAACCGCATAATAAAGTCGTGCGCATTCGCCGCCTTTGCTGCCTTGATCACACTCAGCGGATCAGCACTTGGCTTGGCATAGGCGATGTTCTCATAAATGCTCCCCGGGAACAGATAAGGCTCCTGAAGCACAATACCGAGCTGACTGCGCAAATCATTGAGCTTGATCTTTCGCATCTCAACGCCATCCACTAAAATGCGACCCTCATTCGGGTCGTAAAAACGGGAAATCAAGTTGATGACGGTGGACTTACCTGCACCAGAATGGCCAACCAAGCCAATCATCTCGCCAGCCTTCACCTCGAGACTGAAATCATCCAGCACACGTCGTGCCTTGTCATACCCAAAGCTGACCTTCTCAAAAGTCACAGCCCCTGTGATGTGCGGCATTGGTTGTGCATCCGCTGCATCGGCGACATCTGGCTCGGTGTCCATCACCTCGAACACGCGCTCCGCACTTGTAAGTGCCCGCGAAAGCCAGTCCGCAATACGCGTCATCCCCTGAAGTGGGCCGTAAAGCTGCCCAAGGTAGAAGAAGAAAAGGTTGAGCGTACCTAGGGACATCGTGCCCTTGACAACCTCACGACCACCCACATACCAGACGACAAAGATGCCGGACATCATCAGAAGCGCGAGGATTGGAAAGAGCGTTGCCCACCAGTTTTCGAGATCAAGGTTGACCCGGAGGAGGTTTGTCGCCCGTGTGAGGAAGCGGTCATTCTCGCGGTCTTCCGCCGCAAATGCCTTCACCACACGCGCGCCTGCGATGGCAGAGTTGGCCCCGGAGTTCATCACCGAACGCAAATGCCAGAGCCGCTCAAGACGTCCCCAGAGGAAACGCCAAATCTTAATCGTCGCGAACACCACCAACGGAACTGGAACCAGGACAAACAATGTCAACAGCCAGTTTTGGGCAAACAGAACAATCAAAATCCCGACGATCGTCAGGCCATTGACGACCAGAATCTGCAAGCCATCAACGAGGAAGTTATTCAGCTCATTGACATCTTGCGTGACACGCGTGACCAGCGTTCCCGTTTGACGCTTGTCGTAGTACGACAGACCAAGCTTTTGTAACTTTGCATAGAGCTGTGTCCGGATGCGGTACGTGAGGTTGGCGCTCAGGAAGGCGGAGAGGCGTCCCCGGATGATGCCGATGATGGCGCCAAGTGCGTGGCTTCCGAGGAGGAAGAGAACCAGGATTCCGAGTTTATCAATGCGCAATGCATCAGTAAGCGATGCGGCTTTCGGCAGAAGAACATCGTCTGTCAGATCACGCACAATCACACCGGGCACAAGACCGGCCCACGTGCCACCAATCATCAATGCCAGCAGCACAACGACATGCATTTTGTAAGGTGCAGCGTAGGAAAGCAGGCGCAGCAGCGTTGCGCGCTTATCAAAGCAGTGGCGACAGACATCCGAGTCCTTCGGTAGCGCACGCGCACACTTTGGACAGGTTTTGTCGGTGTCATCGATGCCCGCGACGGGGAGCTCGCTTGCCTTGGCCAAGGCACTCAGCACGCGTGCCGCACCGGTCATCCGTGCAGCGTACATCGTTGTATAGCGCGCGATCTCAATCGTATCGGTCCCCGATAAGAGGACAAGCGCACCGCAGCCGACCAGCGTCTCTGTTTTGGCATCCCGTATCGATGCGATGTCACAGGTTCGCACTACTTTGGTGGCATCGCCATCGGCTTCGTACACGATGACAGTCGTGCGAGTCGCACAAATCCACCGCTGGCAGATGTGTGAGCGTTCATTCAGGTCAAATGCGATGCCAATTAAAAGGTCTGCAGCAGGGATTCCGCTTGCAGAAAGGGCATCGACGATGGGGGTTGGGAAGGGTTCTACCAGTGACACAGGGGGATAGTACCACCGTCAATCAAAAACGATGCTATTAGTTGTCGGCGGGATCGCCACTTGGAGATGCGGGCTTGTCAGGCGTCGCATCCGGGTCCGTTTCCGGATTGTCTTTCGCCGATCCGGAGCCATCGGTGGGGTATTCAACGCTTGCGCCTTTGATGCCTCTTGAGATGGTTGCGGTGACGGTTCCACCGCGTGGAATACGGGATCCTGCTGGGGGTTTCTGCTTGTAAACCGTGTTCTCAGGGTACTTCGTAAAGTCTCCCATCACGATTTTCATACGAAGGCCTTCACCCTGAACAATGGTGTCCGCTTCGTGTGTCTCACGCCCCATCAGGTCCGGAACGCGTACAACGCCAGCTTCATTTGATGTCGGAGTAACATTCGGTCCACCACCGTTGCCGCCACCGTTGGACTTTGGACGTTTCACGCCAGGCTTCCCTGGATTCGGCTTGTTATTGGAGCCAAGCCAGCCTTCAAATTTGGCATAGGCAAGGCGGAACGGCTTTGGGTATTTCAGATAAGCGTAATACGTGGTTCCCGCCAAGCCACCAATAAACATCAAGGCAAAAATTCGACCCCAGTGCGGACGCAAAATGTCAGACATCCGTGGTCGCAGCGCTTTAGCTTCTCGGCTACGCGCACGTCCATCCTCAATAACCTTCTTTGGCGTCCCTGGATTTCCGCAAAATGGACCATCCAAACGGCCGTAGAGGTTATAAATATCGACGATTATCTTATGCTTGACACGGACTTCACCAAGGTGGGTGATGTATCTCGCCCACGGGTCCATATCGATCAGGACTTTGGCAACTTCGCTCGATAGCAAGATGTGGTCTGCATCCCCGAGGTCCATCACGCGCTGCGCGGTAATAATGCCATCGCCTGCGGCATCACGCTGCCCGTTGACATCTTGGACAATGGTTACTTCACCCGCATGAACACCCATCCGGAGCTTCAACGGCGTACCAATCAACTGCTTTAGACGCGCATTGTCCGCCTGAATCATCCCGTGCAGCTGCAATGCACAGCGCAGCGGCGATAGGAGGTCCTTGAAGAACATCAACGCGATGCCATCCCCGGTCTGCCGGACAAGCAGGCTCTCTGGGTCGAACTTCGCGGATGCCACTTCAGGCGTCATTTGTACGATTTGGCCTAGCTCACGCTGCGCGGCTACCTGATGGTCGGTGGGGAGCTTTGCAAACCCGACGATGTCCATGAAGAGCACGTAGGCACGCCGTAGGGATGGGGTGCGCTCGACGACATCGGTTAAGGGCGTCGGTATAGGGTTATCTTCGTAAGACATAGGGATAGGCGGGCTGTCGTAACATTCTACCGTGGTGGCTTTCACGAGATGCCTAACTTAGGACATTCACCAGACACACATCAAGTAGTTTCAGTACGCAAGTAGTTCCGCTTTAGATTGTAGCCAATGATAGTGGCAATTTGCATTCTAATTTTCGATCAACTTGAAACGTCTTGAGACAGCTAATTGCGGGATGTCTGTAATGTAGGTGTAAATAGCCGCGACTTATGGCAAGTTGCATACAAATATCTATATCTAGCGGATAGAATTAATCATCCTCCAACATATGGTAATGAACCCATGAAGTGTCCGTTTTGCGGCGTAATCGACCGTGACCAAGTTTTGGATTCAAGACCCGTCCGGGATGGTATGGCAATCAAGCGCCGCCGGCTTTGCCATGGCTGCGAAGGGCGCTTCACCACCTTTGAAGAAATCGAGGACTTACGGCTCTCGGTCATCAAACGTGATGGCACCCGCGAACCTTTTGACCGCGACAAGCTGACCCGTGCTCTTGAAACCGCGTGTAATAAGCGCGTTGTCGCGATGTCAGCGATTTCTGACCTGATTGACTGCGTTGAGCGTGATCTCATGGCACGCGGCGACAGGGAAGTGCAAAGCCACTTGATCGGCGAGGCCATCATGCTGGCACTCAGCAAGCTTGATGCCGTTGCGTTCATCCGCTTCGCCAGCGTCTATCACCAGTTTGAAGATGCGGATCAGTTCAAAGCGATGGTCGAACAGCTGAAGGTCGCCGCAAGCTGAACACAATGCTTCAGACAGCCACTGTCGGTTGGGTGAGCCAGCTGACAGAGGCCGGCATCTCAAGCCACGATGCAAGTGTGGAGGTTCGGCAAATCATCCTGGAAACGCTCGGGATGACGCCTACGCAGCTCCTCCTCCACGATGGCAGTCTCTCAGCGGCCGAAACAAGACGCATCGATGCACGTATCGCCCGCCGGGCAACCCGGGAGCCACTCGCCTATATCCTCGGAGAGCGCTGGTTTTACGGGATGCGGTTTCTGGTCACCCCAGATGTCCTTATCCCTCGCCCGGAAACAGAGCTCCTCGTCGAGCTGGCACTTGCACACGTTCAGCAGTGCACAACCAAAAATCCAAGGATTCTTGACCTGTGCACGGGCTCGGGCTGCGTCGGTATCGCAATCCTTGCGAACCACCCAGCCACAACTGCCGTTCTCACTGATCTGTCACCGGATGCCATCGCAATCGCATGGCAAAACGCCGAGCTCCACGGCGTCTTCGAGCGTAGTCAGCTCATCGTGGGTGACCTCGACTCTGACATCGATCGTGCAGAAACTTTTGATGTGCTTACGGCTAATCCGCCTTACATCGACCCGGATGACATCGGAACACTCGATATCGAAGTCCGCGACTGGGAACCTGAGCTGGCCCTCTACGCCTCGGATGCCGGCTATGCGCTCTATCCGCGCATCGCTGCGCTCGCGCTAACTCGCCTCCGCCCCGGCGGCCTCCTCGCCGTCGAATGCGGTCACACCCAGGCAGGCACTATCGCCGATATGTTCGCCGCGGCTGGCCTGACCAACATCAAAATCCACGCTGATCTTGCCGGTATCCCAAGAGTTGTTACCGCAAACCAACCCTGAGGACACCGGCAACCTCGTTGACTACTGCGGATCCGTCCTAAATGGACTCGCCGGAAGACCCGCCTTGTTGTAGAGGTTGGCATCTAATGGGTTCATCCGGTACCCGTAGCGCACAAACTTTGGCGCCACAACACCCGGTGCCGATAACACAATCCGGTCGCCATCCACAGACGCTGTCGCACGGTGCCAGACCTTGTCATCCCCAGCGATGGCAAACCCACCAACTGGAATGTTTGGAGTGGCTTCGAACTTGCCCCGGCCAGCCATGCGGCCCGCTGTAAGGCCCCCGCCAACATGGTCAAACGCCACGACCAACGTCCTAGGCTTCCCCAACTGCACGCCTTTCATTAACGGGCCACTGACCACGGTGTCCTTACGCCCATAAATATCCCGCAGCGCCCAAAGGGCTAGCCGCTCCCCGACATCCAGCTTATTCTTCGGATGGATATCGTCAACATCCCCAACATCCACCGCACTTGCCATCCCCGTAAATGGAATCGCAAGCGCACGCCGCTGGGCATCCCGGAATTCCGACCAGCCATCCCCACCCGCAGGGTCTTTGCTCATCGCCTGCCAGCCAGCCAGCTGCACCGAATAAAAAGGCATATTCGGAGTACCAAACCAAGTCCGCCAATCGGTGATCATCGCGCGTTGCTTCTCGA
>CAIYBQ010000558.1 GCA_903924445.1 uncultured Armatimonadota bacterium
ACCGATAAGCGGATAAAGCCCGGCGTCACACCCGCGGCGTGCTGCCGTCTTGAAATGCATTTCCCTTAAAAATAGAAAAACACCCCCAACACAAAAAGTGAAAAGGGTGTTTTCATCAACAAAAAACTACTTAAATCGCAGCTAGCGCCTGCTCCAAGTCCGCGATGATGTCTTTCGGATCCTCGATGCCTACCGATAAGCGGATAAAGCCCGGCGTCACACCCGCGGCGTGCTGCTCTTGTGCCGTCAGCTGCTGATGCGTTGTGCTTGCCGGGTGGATAATCAAGCTCTTCGCATCCCCGATGTTTGCCAGCAGCGAAAACAACGTCACGCTGTCGATCAACTTTCGGCCCGCCGTTGCGGCCTCTTCATCGGTGCCCGCCAGCTCAAAGCCGACCAGCGCACCGTACTGAATGTTGCCGCGGCTGTCCTTGCGATGGTAGCGGTTGGAGACCTCATGGCTTGGATGCGATTTCAGACCAGGAAACGTAACAGACTTGACCTTTGGATGCTTCGTCAGATACTCGGCAACCGCAAGCGCATTGCTGGAGTGGCGCTCCAAACGCAGATGCAAGGTCTCAAGCCCCTGAAGGAAGAGGAAGCTATTGAATGGAGACAGCGCTGCGCCGATGTCACGCATCCCCTGCAAGCGAACCTTCAGCACAAAAGCGATGCTTCGTAGCGGCTCCGGGAGGTTGGCAAAGACGAGGCCGTGGTAGCTGGCATCCGGTTCCGTAAAGCCCGGGAAGCGCCCGGAACCAAACCAGTCAAACTTGCCGGAATCGACAATCACGCCACCAATCGAGTTGCCGTGGCCACCGATGAACTTGGTCGCCGAATGGACCACGATGTCCGCTCCGTGCGCGATCGGATTGACGACAGCTGGACTTGTGGATGTGTTGTCAATGATTAATGGAAGCCCATACTTGTGGGCGATTTCCGCTACGGCGGCGATATCAATCGTGTCAAGCTTTGGGTTGCCAATGGTCTCGGCGTAGATGGCTTTGGTGTTCGGCTGGATGGCTGCTTCAAAGGCACTTGGGTCGAATGGATCGACAAATGTCGTCGTGATGCCGAGCTTTGGCAGCGTATGTCGGAAGAGGTTCCACGTACCGCCATATAGGCTGGTGGATGAAACGATGTGATCGCCGGTTCCCGCGATGTTCAAGATAGCAAGCGCTTCTGCAGCCTGACCGCTAGCCGTCGCAAGCGCCGCTGCACCGCCCTCAAGCGCTGCAATCCGCTTTTCAAAGACATCGTTGGTTGGGTTCATCAAGCGGGTGTAAATGTTGCCAAGCTCAGCAAGCGAGAACAGATTCGCCGCATGCTGGGCATCCCGGAAGACAAAGCTGGATGTCTGATAAATGGGGACAGCACGTGCGCCCGTCGTTGGATCCGGAACCTGGCCTGCATGCACAGCAAGCGTATCAAAGCCCAAAATCGATTCATCCAATGCCATTGAAGTTCTCCCTATCTGTAAATAGATATGAACAGTCTAGATTCATCATCAAAGTATTGCAAGTAAGCCAGTAGGAATATATTGTTATTTCTGATTCTGACGATGGCATTCTCTGAATCCAGCCAGCTGAACACTGCCAAAAATCCCGATGATTCCCATATCGAATGGTCAATTTTCCGGATTCTGGAGTACGGTCGAGAATCCATAACACCATTGACCAAGATGCCCGGCAGAAAGACACTTGTATTTTCAAGTAGGTTGATATCGAGACGCAATGCCAACCTGCTGAACACTGCCAAAAATCCCGATGATTCCCATATCGAGTGGTCAATTTTCCGGATTCTGGAGTATGGTTACATGGTGTATAGGGCGAACTTCATCGCGGCAATCTTTTCCACAACCTTCGTACTTTCCGCAGGGATGCACGCTTTTGCACGACCATCCGAAACTGTCTTTTCACCCGCTGAACGCGAGAAAATCGTTAGCTGGTGGCAGACCGAAAACCGCTACCAAGTTGAGCTCGCTGAGATGGATGGACAAAAAGGTCCTTTTACGGCGCGTCTAAACCCGGATGCATCCACGTGGTTGCTCGCATACACCAAAGCCGTCAGTGGGTCCGTCAAGGTCGCGCCCACCCAGACCGCAAAGGCATCCAACAGTGGCGATACCAAAGGCTGGGAAGACTGGCTCTCGCTACGCATCAAACATGACTGGCAAACCGCGCGCGCCGAAGCGCAACGCCGAAACACAG
>CAIYBQ010000559.1 GCA_903924445.1 uncultured Armatimonadota bacterium
CAACATTGGACCAAGCTGTTGAGCTTATGGTTCAGGGCGGACGAAGCCTTGCGCACTCGATGATGCTTCTGATTCCAGAAGCGTGGTCGGGAAATGCACTCATGGACCCTGCACGAAGGGCATTTTACGAATACGGTGCGTGTCTGGTCGAGCCATGGGATGGTCCGGCAGCTGTGGCATTTACAGATGGCAAGCAAATCGGTGCCGTTCTCGACCGTAATGGCTTGCGTCCTGCGCGCTACACCATCACCACCGATGGTCTTGTTGTCCTGGCGAGCGAAACCGGCGTCATCGAGTTTGACACCGATCGCATTCAGGAACGTGGCCGCCTACAACCAGGTAAGATCTTCCTCGTTGACACAGAGCTTGGGCGTATCCGAAGCGATGCTGAAGTAAAAGCCGAGATTTGTTCCCTGCATCCGTATGGTGCTTGGCTCGATGAGCACCGTGTAGAGCTTGGTGCGTTGCCAACCCCGGAAATGGGTCCGCAGGAGCCGCATGAGTCTCTGCGTGCGCATCAGCGTGCCTTTGGCTACACCAGCGAAGATGTCCGAATGCTCTTGACGCCGGTTGCGATGAATGGTGAGGAGCCGCTTGGTTCGATGGGAACCGATACGCCTCTGGCAGTGCTTTCACACCGTCCACAGTCGATGTTCTCCTACTTCAAGCAGCTCTTTGCGCAGGTTACCAATCCACCGATTGACCCGATTCGTGAATCGTTGGTGATGGACCTCGCGGATTACATCGGCACCGATGGCTCCTTCCTCGAGGATGTCCCTGAGAATGCACATCAGCTGAAGATCGAAAGCCCGATTCTGCTGAACACAGACCTTGAAAAACTACGTCGCTTCGATGATGTCCGCCTCAAGAACCTCCGTACGGTCACCTTGCCGGCTGTCTTTGATATCAACAAGCCGCACGGCGAGCTGGAGCGCGCTGTTGAGTGGTTGTGCCGCAAGGCGAGTGACCTCATCGAGGATGGCGTCAGCGTCATCGTTATCTCAGATCGTTCTGTTGATAAAGACCATGCACCAGTGCCATCTCTATTGTCTATTTCGGCTGTCCACCATCACCTCATCCGTGAAGGCACCCGAACAAAGGCAGCTCTGGTTCTAGAGTCCGGTGAAGCCCGCGAAGTCCATCACTTCGCTTGTCTCTTGGGCTACGGCGCAAGTGCAATCAACCCATACCTTGCCTTTGACACATTTGCCGACTTGATTCAGGAAGGCGATATCACGACGCTGACCGTGGATAAGGCCAACAATAACTTCATTAAGGGCATTAACAAGGGCCTGCTCAAGGTGATGTCCAAAATGGGCATATCGACCATCCCGAGCTACCGCGGTGCACAGATTTTCGAGGCTGTTGGAATTGCATCCAGCGTGATTGAGAAGTACTTCTCCGGCACGCCAAGCCGTATTGAAGGCGTGACCCTCGATGACATCGAGCGCGAAGTCCGTAGCTTGCATGACAGTGCTTACCCCCAAGATGGCATCAATGGTGACTTTGAGCTCGATCCTGGTGGGCAGTATCAATGGCGTCGGTTTGGTGAGTCTCACTCCATCAACCCTGATTCGGTTGAAAGTCTTCAGAAGGCTGTCCGAAACGAGGACACCGCACAGGGTTACGCGACCTTCAAAGAATTCAGCAAAGCCATTAACGAGGCTCCAGAGCGTGCGAGCACGATTCGAGGATTGCTGAGGTTTGTACCGGGGACTCCTGTCGCAATTGAGGAAGTCGAACCGGTTGCGAACATCGTGAAGCGATTTGCTACGGGTGCAATGAGTCTGGGCTCGATTTCGAGAGAGTCTCATGAAGGTCTCGCGATTGCGATGAACTTCCTCAAGGCAAAGTCGAACACCGGCGAAGGCGGCGAAGATCCTGAGCGCTTCACCGATAACCGGCGGTCATCGATAAAGCAGGTTGCAAGCGGCCGTTTTGGTGTGACCACACACTATCTGGTGAACGCTGATGAGCTGCAAATCAAAATGGCGCAGGGTGCTAAGCCTGGCGAAGGTGGTCAACTGCCTGGTTACAAGGTGGATGACTACATCGGACGGATTCGCCACACCACGCCGGGCGTGACGCTGGTTTCTCCTCCCCCGCACCACGACATTTACAGTATCGAAGACATCGCCCAGCTGATCTTCGACCTCAAGAATGTGAATCCAAGCGCTCGTATCAGTGTCAAGCTGGTGAGTGAAGTCGGTGTTGGAACCGTTGCGGCAGGCGTTGCAAAGGCACATGCAGACCATATTCTGATCTCCGGCTACGAGGGTGGAACCGGCGCAAGCCCACTTTCATCCATCAAGCATGCCGGTATTCCATGGGAGCTTGGCCTCGCGGAAACCCAGCAGGTTCTTGTTGCCAACCAACTACGTGGGCGTGTTGTCCTGCAGGCGGATGGCCAAATGAAGACCGGCCGCGATGTCGTCGTCGCAGCGCTTCTTGGTGCTGAGGAATATGGCTTCTCGACGGCGCCTCTCGTTGCGCAAGGCTGCATCATGATGCGTGTTTGTCACCTTGGGACCTGCCCGGTGGGTATTGCCACGCAGGACCCAATTCTGCGTAAGAAGTTCGCGGGCAAGCCAGAGCACGTCATTAACTACTTCTTCTTTGTTGCTGAGGAAGTCCGCCAGATCATGGCCGAGCTCGGCTTCAGAACTGTAGATGAAATGATTGGGCGGTCAGACCGTCTGGAAGCATCCGATGCGGTTCGCCATTGGAAGAGCCGAGGCGTAGATCTTTCGCGCCTGCTTCTGCGGGTTGCGCCGAAGGGTGTTGCTACCCGATGCCTAGAAACACAGGACCACGGTCTTGAAGGCGCGCTGGATTACCACTTGATCATGCTGGCGAAGCCTGCGCTTGAGCATGGACGTCCGGTCGCGATGACCATCCCGATTCACAACCACAACCGCTCCTGTGGAACGATGCTGAGTGGTGAGGTTGCCAAGCGATTTGGTGTGGATGGCCTTTCAGATTCAACCATCAATATCAAATTCTATGGATCCGCTGGGCAGAGCTTTGGTGCGTTCCTCGCTCCTGGCATGACCCTTGAGCTGCACGGTGATGCCAACGACTATCTCGGCAAGGGGATGTCTGGTGGGCGGATTGTAGTTCGCCCGGAAGACAATGCCCGCTACAAAGCATACGAGAATGTCATCGCTGGAAACACGTTGCTCTACGGTGCCACGAAGGGCGAGGCCTTCCTCTCTGGTGTAGTCGGTGAGAGATTTGCGGTCCGTAACTCAGGTGCAACAGCGGTTGTTGAGGGCGTTGGCGACCATGGCTGCGAGTATATGACGGGTGGAACCGTTGTTGTCCTCGGGACGACTGGCCGTAACTTTGGTGCTGGTATGAGCGGTGGGTATGCCTATGTCTGGGATGTGGATGGTCGCTTTGAACAGCGTCTGAACCCAAACTCAAACTTGGAGCTCACGTGGGGATTGCCTCTGGAGGATCTCGAGCTTATTCATAGCCTTGTTGTGCGCCATGTAGAGTTGACCAATTCTGAGCGCGGCCGGATGATTCTCCAGAACTGGGAGGATGAGAAGCGACGCTTTGCAAAGGTTGTCAGCGAGGAATACAAAGCATTGCTAGCCAAGCGAGCGGAAATGGCTGCAAAAGCCTAACTCATCGTTTCCAGCTGAAATGTCTAGCCGCCCGGCTCCGCCGGGCGGCTTTATCTTTTAACGCATCGTCTC
>CAIYBQ010000560.1 GCA_903924445.1 uncultured Armatimonadota bacterium
CTTGACCCGAACAATGAAGCGGATCGCGAACACATCGATAACCTTGAGTACGAAGTTACGGACATCCCAACCGCGTATCCAAGAATCGGTGAAAATCCGTTGGCCCCAACGATTGATCCTGAAACCTTGCGCGAAACGGTTGATCAAGCATCAATCGCGTAACGGACTAGCAAGTGACTGGCGGGAGATGGTCTACACCTATGTAGCCCAAATCCCGCCAGCGTCTGTTTGTACCTATGGTGAGATTGCTGATTATCTCGGGCTGACTGCCCGGATGGTCGGTTCTGCGATGCGTGACTGTCCGCCGGAGCTGCCATGGCACCGAGTCGTAGCCAGTGGTGGCCGGATTGCCACAGCAAGGCGTTCACCAGAGCTTGCACAGCAACAGCTTCAGCTGCTAGTAGACGAAGGTGTCGCTGTTAGAAACCTTCGGGTTGTTATGCCGGAGTGAGTTGGAAATGAGTCGAGATCGAATGGTGAAGTTTACTCTCAAAAGCACAGAAGACCTTGCAAAAATGCGGGAAGCTGGCAAGGCCGTTGCTGCGGCACTCAAGGCAATGAAAGATGCTGCCCAGCCTGGGGTTAGCACACTCGACCTCGATGTGCTCGCTGGGGAAATCCTCGCTGGCTTTGGTGCAGTTTCGGCCCTCAAGAACTATCAACCACCTTTCTCAGACATCAGGTATCTGCACAACAGCTGCATTTCCATCAATAATGAAGTACTGCACGGTGTTCCAAAGGCAGATCGATTTATTCGGGATGGGGATGTCGTCAAACTTGACATCGCCGCAACATTCGATGGCTGGTGTGCCGACTCCGCAATCACAACGATTGTTGGGACGCCGAAGAGCCCTAAAGCTGAGAAGCTCGTCTCCGTTACACGGGCATCGTTGTACAACGCCATTCGTAAGGCCGTTTACGGCAACACAATGGGGGATGTTTCTCACGCGATCCAGTCCCACGTAGAAAAGAATGGTTTTGGCGTTGTCCGCGATCTGGTCGGACATGGAATTGGCCAGACGCCACATGAAGAAGGCCTCGATGTTCCTTGTTACGGGCGTGCGAAGCTAGGCCCAAAACTCGTCGTTGGGATGACATTCTGTATTGAGCCGATGGTCACTACAGGACGTGGAACGGTGGCTCACACCGGCGATGACCCCTGGACGATTATCTCGGCTGATCGTACGCTTGGGGCTCACTTTGAGCATACAGTGGCGATTCTTGAGGATGGTCCATTCATCATCACTGCTGCAGAACGTTCAGATGAACCAGCGGCCGCAACGGCAGACTGAAAGCGGTTATGTTAGAGCTGATTGGACTGTAAAAGCTTCTTAAGCATCGTTCGACGCTCAGCGATGGCAGCCCTGTCAGCTGGTGTTTTACCGCGCAGAGCTAGATAGTTTGTTGACAGCCGCGTCTTGGCGAGTGATGTGTTTTCGTGGCGCATCAAAAAGTCCCAATAGAGTGTCGTGAATGGGCAAGCGGTCTCGCCGCTAGATTCCTTTGGTTTATAGACGCAACCCTTGCAATAGTCACTCATACGGTCTATGTAAGCGCCACTGGCTGCATATGGTTTGGTAGCGGTTAAGCCGTTGTCGGCAGCCTGGCTCATCCCGATGACATTCGGAGTAACAACCCAGTCGTAGGCATCCAGAAATGCCGCCCAAAACCAGTCACGAATTTCAGTCGGATTTACACCAAGCAGGAGCGCAAAGTTGCCTTGCAGCATTAGACGGATGATGTGATGCGCATATCCAGTACGAAGCGTATCGGTTATGGTGATGTTCAGGCAGTTCATCCTCGTCCTACCAGTCCAATAAAAGTCCGGGAGAGGCTCTGTAGCACCGAGGGCATTCTGTTCATTCCATGAGTCTGACCCAAGCCATTCATAGAGATGAAACATGTATTCACGCCATCCAAGGACTTGCCGAACAAATGCCTCGACAGATGCAAGCGGTGCCATATTAGCAGAATAGGCTTCCACTGCAGCATCGATACACTCTGCTGGGGACAGGAGCGACAGATTCAAGGCTGGGGACAGGATACTGTGGAAGCCGTACATGTCCCGCGATGACATCGCATCTTCGTAGCGGCCAAAATCAGCCAGGGCGTAGTGGACAAACCAGCGAAGACGCGCAAGTGCAGCATCACGGGT
This sequence comes from uncultured Armatimonadota bacterium, assembly GCA_903924445.1. GTDB lineage: Bacteria > Armatimonadota > Armatimonadia > Armatimonadales > Armatimonadaceae > CAIRTT01. The sequence goes on from CAIYBQ010000560.1 coordinate 2,156, forward strand.
AACCGCTTCCGTAAAGTTATCTAGGTCGGCTGTCAGATTTGGGATATCTTTGACGATGCTGATGACATCCAGCGTTGTTTCGTCAGGCGCAAAGCTAGGTTGAAGGATCGCCTGATGATTCTTTGGAAATGGCTTTCGGTTTTCCTTATCGAAATTCCAGACATCACCCACTGGCTTTTCGCCATCCATCAGGTAGCCGGTTTGCTGTCTGACCATCCGGTAGTACTGCTCAAGGCGTGGCTGTTTACGGGATGACATCCACTCTGAAAAGGCACTTGGTGAGACAAACCAGTACGGGTCTGGTTCGAACGTTACACCCTGTGCAACAAGGAGTTCGCGAACACCTTGTTCGCGAGGCTCGATGCAAACGGTGGGCTGTCCGATCTCTGCTATACAGGTGACGATTGATGCTTGTACTTTGTAGAGAACTGAGTACCCTCGGGATTCGAGTTCATCCCGGAAATGACGCATCGCACTCCATACGAGAGCTATCTTCTTGCGATGGTAAGGTTTTCTCTCTACGAGTGACCAGTCTTCCACCATAAGGACGGTGTCTTCAGTGGGATGAGTCCCAAGGGAAGAAATATAGTCCAAGGAGAGCTGATCCCCCAAAATCAGGACTGTTTTTGCCACTGTTCTTTCCGGGTAAATCTAAGTCGCCAGACCATTAGCATTGCCTCAACGACGATTTTCTTGCTCATCTTCGACACGCCATCCACGCGGTCAGCAAAGATAATCGGGACTTCTTGAATGTTCAGGCCAAGACACGCAACCCGGTAAGTCATTTCTACCTGAAAGGAATATCCATTTGAACGTATTGTCGAGAGGTTGACGGCACGTAGTGTCGATGCTTTCCAAGCCTTGAAGCCACCTGTGACATCACGAATTGGGATGCCAAGAATAGTGCGAGCATATAGACTGCCGCCTCTGGAAAGTAGCTGTCGACCAATACCCCAATTTACGGTGCCACCATCCGTGACGTAGCGACTACCTAGCACCAAGTCAGAAGATTGAAGGGCATCCACAAGGCGAGGGACATCCGAAGGGTTATGGCTTAGGTCACCATCCATTTGCACCAAGACATCGTAATCTCGCGCGAGACCCCACTCGAAGCCAGCGACATAGGCGCGTCCTAGGCCATCCTTTTCACGCCGGTGCAGAACGTGAATCGCTGTGTCGGATGCGGCCAAGCGGTCTGCGAGCTCACCAGTGCCATCAGGGGATGTGTCGTCTACGATTAGCAGGTGCGCCATCGGCGCTTCTTTGAGAACGCGTTCGACAATCACAGGGAGGTTTGCTACTTCATTATATGTGGGAATGACAATAAGGACAGACACACGCACAGGGTATCACCTTGCTTGTAGATGTCGGTGGTACGATATGGGAGTATGTCGATGCGTATAGTTAATGCCTTTTCCAGTAGCAAACCAACGGTTAGCTTTGAGTTCTTTCCTCCAAAAACCGATGATGGCGAGACACTCCTTTGGCAGGCGATTAAGCGCCTTCAAGATCTTCAGCCCGACTTCGTATCGATAACACGTACAGGGGAAGGTACATCCGCAACCCTGCGCCTCACAACGCGAATTCAGTCTGAGCTTGGCATTAGGTCGATGTCGCATTTGACATGCGTCCACCACACAGAGTCTGAGATGGCTGAGCATCTAGACACGCTGTGGGCCCAAGGCATTGAGAATGTTCTGGCGCTTCGTGGTGATCTGGAACCCGGACAGAGTGTCCCCGGCGGCAAATTTCAATACGCAACAGACCTTGTTAGCTTCGCTGCGAATCGCCATCCGTTTTGTATTGGTGTTGCGGGTTACCCAGAGGGGCATCCACAGTGCCTCAACATCACCCGTGATATCGAGCATCTGAAGGCTAAACTCGATGCAGGGGCATCGTACATTATCACGCAGCTGTTTTTCGACAATGATGACTTATTCCGATGGCGCGACATGCTCTTGAAACACGGCATCGATGTTCCAATCGTGGCTGGAATAATGCCAATCACCAATGTGTCACAGATCAAGCGCTTTGTAACGCGCTGCGGTGCAAAGATCGCACATCCGCTGTTAGTCCGTTTAGAAGCAGCTGAAGCCAATCCTGAAGAGGTTATCCGGATTGGGCAGGAACATGCACTGGCGCAGGTCCAGGGGCTTGTTGCAGGCGGTATCTCAGGTCTACACTTCTACACACTCAATAAGAGCAAAGCGACCGCCGATGTCGTTCGTGCATGGAAAGCAACGGCACACTAAAGTGTTCGTGGCGATCCAACCAGGAGAATGGTTGGATTAGCCAAACCGTCCGTTGATGTAGTCATCTGTTTCTTTACGCGCTGGGGTGCCAAATACAGTCTCCGACGAACCAAACTCGACGAGCTCACCTCGAAGGAAGAAGCCAGTCATATCTGAAATGCGCTTAGCTTGTTGCAGGTTATGCGTCACGATGATGACTGTGTACTCATTTTTCAATCGTGTGATGAGCTCTTCGATCCGATGTGTGCTGTTAGGGTCCAGAGCACTACACGGTTCATCCATTAGGATGACATCCGGTGAGACAGAAAGTGTCCGTGCAATACAGAGACGCTGTTGCTGGCCGCCAGACAAAGCCATCGCAGATGACTTTAACTTGTCCTTTACTTCATCCCAGAGAGCAGCATCGATGAGGCACTTTTCGACGAGCTCATCAAGTGCACGTCCGCGGGCCAGCTGGTGAGTTCTTGGACCAAATGCAACATTGTCGTAAATAGACATCGGGAAGGGAACTGGCTTCTGGAAGACCATCCCGACAGTACGGCGCAGGGCCTCGACGGACACGGAGCGGTCACGGATGTCCTGACCGCTGAGCTCGATCTTACCCGTCATTTTGGAACCATCAATACGGTCATTCATACGGTTTAGGCACCGCAGGAATGTAGACTTTCCACATCCTGAAGGACCAATAAAGGCCGTTACAGCATGTTGTGGAATGGTCATGTTGATGTCAAACAGCGCTTGGTTACTTCCGTACCAAAACGAGACATTCTGGACTGTGACGCATGGAGTCGTTTGCATGGATTAGGAACGCTTTCCAGCACGTGTAAGGAACCGTGCAAGGATACTTAGGATCAGAACGATGAGAATGAGTGTCAAGGCTGTCGACCAAGCCATCGCATTCTGAACTGGATCCGACGATGTTGCATATTTGTAAAGTCGCAGCGGCAGTGCATCCACTGGGCCAGTTATCGGGCCGAGGAATTCGTTGCCAAGCACAGTGAAGAGTAGTGGAGCAGTTTCACCGGCGACGCGTGCCAGTGCGAGCATGATGCCAGTAACAATCCCATTACGCGCTGATGGGAGGACAACAAATAGCATCGTACGCCAGCGCGGCGTGCCAAGCGCAAGGGATGCATCCCAGAGTGACTGCGGGACGAGGTGCAACATTTCGTCAGTAGTGCGCATCACCAGTGGAATCATCATGATTCCCAGTGCAGCTCCGCCTGCGATTCCAGAATAGCCTTGCCCGGGATGTTTTTGCGCATACGGAAGAATCCATATCGCATAGATAAAGAGCCCAATCACAATACTAGGAATGCCGTTTAGAACATCCGTCAGGAATCTGACGATTTGGCATAACTTTCCATTGGCTTCGGCTTGATAGATGCCGCTAAGAATACCAATCGGGATCGATATGCCGAGGGCAATGCCCAAAATGCTTACGCTTCCGAGAATACTGTGTTTGATTCCACCAAGCGCTGGATTGACATTGTCAGGCAATCGGGTGAAGAAACTCGGCTTGAAGTAGGTGATTCCCTGGCGGAAGAGAAACCACAGTACGTATCCGAGAACCGCAATCGCAATAACTGCACAGATTCCACAGAGAGCCTGAAAGAGTGCGTTGAGCACGCGTCGTTGGAAGAGAACGGGTGTTGATGCGAGTGATGTCATGCAGCAATCCTCCGCGCGGCAAGTCTTACGAGTGACCTGGCGAAGAAGTTGATCAGCATTGATGTTACGAACAAGACCAAGCCAAGTTCAATAAGGGCTGCTGTTGCGATTCCCGGCGTCGCTTCTGTGAATTTATTCGCCATAGCCGATGCAATCGTATAACCCGGGTCAAACAGCGCAACCGAGCGGCCATCTGGTGTGTTGGGTGTCATGTTACCGATGACCATTGTGACTGCCATCGTTTCCCCAAATGCGCGTCCAAAGCCAAGCATCACCGCACCGATGAGTCCAGGGGCAGCACTTGGGAGAACAACCTTTAGAATGGTCTCTGCTTGTGTCGTCCCAAGACCTGCAGCTGCATCGCGTTGCATTGTTGGAATGGCCAGCAGAATATCCCGGCAAATGGCCGTGATAAACGGAGTGATCATGATCGCGAGGAGCAAGCCGGCAGCAAGCATGCTTGGTCCGTAGCCAGCACCGGTCAGGAGAGATTTCAGGATTGGGGTCTTGCCAATCGTCGACGATGCCAGCGCAGGCGTCATGACTTTGTCGCGAAGCAGTGGAATCAGGACGAAGATGCCCCAGAGGCCGTAGACGACGGAAGGGATAGCGGCCAATAACTCAATCAAAAAGGTAATCGGAAGTCGTATCCATTTTGGCGCAAGCTCAGCAAGAAAGATAGCGCTACATATGGATATCGGAACACTGACCAAAATGGCGATGCCACTTGAATAGAGCGTGCCTGAAAGAAATGCGGCACTGCCGTACTTACCAGTGGCATCATCCCACTCATGGCCAGTCACAAACCCCGGACCCAATGCTTTAATTGCTGGCATTGATTGCCAGAGCAAGGCGCAGCCGATAGCCAGAACCAAGGTCATCAGGGCCAACGACATCGTCGTAATGGCCCCGATGTAGACAGAATCAATCCACTTTCGGTTTGTGCCCGAAGTTAGGCTACCTGAAACGGATTGTGAGCGATCATCGATGGTAGGCAAGACTTATTTCCCGATGGCGGCAAATGCACGTCTGCGAACCGGCTCTGGAAGGGGAGCATAGTCATAACGGGCTGCTGATTTCTGACCATCCGTTAAGCACCATCGGATGAAATCCTTCACTTCACGCTTGGCATTTGGATAGATTAGCAGCCAAGTAAATCCAGCGATTGGGTAGCCTTCCTTATCCTGTGTGTTGGTAATCATCGCCCTGAAGTCCGCAGGGAGGTCTTTTGCCGTTGCGCTTTCGGTAGCTGACTTAATGGATGCAACAACCCAGTTGCCCTTGGCATTCTGAATAACCGCAAAAGGCATGTTGTTCTTTTCGGCGTACGCGAGCTCAACGTAGCCAATCGCACCTGGCGTCTGACGGACTAATGCAGCAACGCCATCATTACCCTTGCCCTTGACGCCAACGCGGATGTTGACACTCTTTCCTTCACCGATTTCTGCTTTGAATGATGCAGATACACGGGCAAGGTAGGACGTAAAAATGGCTGTCGTGCCACTTGAATCAGCGCGGGATACAGGAACAATGCGCAGCGCTGGCAATCTCACTCCGGGGTTAAGTCCAGCAATGGCAGGGTGATTCCAAGTACCGATTTTTCCAGTGAAGATGTCTGCGAGGACTTGTCCTGTCAGTTTAATGGATGTTGGACCGCCCGGGATGTTGTAGGCTGCTACGACACAACCAACGCACGTTGGAATATGGATGACACCTGCGGCTTGTGAGAGCTCGGCATCGGTCATCGGAGAGTCTGTTGCACCGAAGTCAACGGAACGGGCCGTGATCGCCTTGATTCCGCCACCGGATCCAATCGCCTGATAGTTGATAGAAACTTTACGCTGTTGACCGTATTCCTGAGACCATGCGTTATAAAGAGGCGCCGGGAACGTAGCTCCGGCTCCATTAATCGTAACATCTACAACGGGAGCATAGGCTCCAAAGCCTCGGGTTGCCGAAGGGGTACGTACTACCTCAAAAGTCATAACAGTCAAACCTCCAATCATTGCACCAAAGAGTCTAAATGGACGGACACAAGTAAATATTAAGTAAATATGAAGTTTGCTGTCCACGCTAGTCACCATTCGTGTGACATCATCGACAACTAATCATTCTAAAGTCCAAGCTAGTGTTTAGGCATACTTGACAGGAAACGATTTTCCGGAGCTGGCACTGTGTACGGCAAGATCCAGAATATGAACTGGCCTACGTGCCCATTCAGGTGTGATTACGAGCGCTTCACGGCCAGCGATGGCTGCCTCAATGTTCTGGTAGAATTTTTCGGTCTGACCAGCCTGGTTTTTTCCCTCACGAATGGTAAGAACACCATCAGTTTTGGTTCGAATAACCCATTTGTCAAAGTACATCAAGTACGTCCCTTTGGTACCGGTGATCTCTAAGATGCCGCGGTCGCCCTTATTGTGCGCATCAATGCTCGAAATGTTAAGGGATAGCCAGCGACCGTCATCGAAGCGAACCGTAAGGTGGCCTTCATCTTCGTTTGCGTCCGCTGGAAATGGAAGACTATCCGCCCAGAAACCAGACTTTGCGTAGCCGGAAACTTCCGTCATGGATGCCGGTGCCAAGATCTGTAAGCTGTACTCAAGAAGATGGACACCCCAGTCGTAGAGAATGCCACCTGAGACGCTGCGCTGGCTACGCCACCAAGTGGATGGTTGATCGTATCCGCCCATGTGACACTCGATGCGGAATACATCACCAATTTCGCCTGCATTGATATGCTGAAGAGCTTCGAGGAGGTGACCATCCCAGTGACGGTTATGATACGTGGAGAGAACGACTCCGTGCGCATTTGCCGCGGCAATGAGGGAGTCACATTGTTCTGTTGTAATCGTCATCGGCTTCTCGATTACGACATGCTTTCCAGCGTTGAGACACTGCAAGGCAACTTCTGTGTGAGAATCGTGAGGTGTGATGACAGTGATCAGATCTGCATCGCCATCTTGCAATAGAGCATCCACAGTGCTGTAGGTAGCGATACCGGGGAACTCGGCCTCAGCTGCTTTCAAGCGCGCCGGATCGGTGTCGCAGACGGCTACTGGAGTCATGCCTGCATCGCGCATTTGTGTTAAGTGCTGACGCCCCATATTAAACGATGGCCCATAGCCAACTACCGCTACCTTTATCACGTGCATTCCTCGCTGAATAAGACTTGAATTATGGTATCCGCAACTTTGGTCTACGGGTAGAATCGAAGAATGTGGCCTATTCAAAACCAGAAACAACCATCGTACGAGCGACGAGCTATGCATGATCCGAACGGAACCGGCATTTTCTATATGGACCGTGAGATTGCACAGGTGATGGGACATGAGGGAGCCGATTGGCTCGAGCGTCCAGAGAGGGAAACCGAAGAAGCTCCCGATGTTCTGGTGCGTGCCCTTAAACTAAAACCCGGGATGGTCGTTGCTGACATCGGTGCCGGAAGCGGCTATTTTTCCTTTCGAATGGCGCCTCGGGTTGGCACCAAGGGAAAGATTCTTGCAGTAGACATTCAGCCTGAAATGCTTGCCATCATCAATGAACGCTCCCGTATCAAACGAGTGAAAAACGTTGAGACTGTTCTGGGTAAGACTGATGATGCATGCCTAAAGCCTGATTCTGTTGACCTCATCCTGTTGGTCGATGTCTACCACGAGTTTGACAAGCCATTCGAAATGACGGCATCCATGGTCAAGTCGCTAAAGAAGGGCGGCAGAGTGGTATTCGTTGAATATCGCAAGGAAGATCGCCGTGTGCCGATCAAGGAAGTGCACAAAATGTCGCAGGCACAGCTGCGCAAAGAGTTGGCATTGTTCCCAGTCAAATGGGTCGAAACAAATCCATCGCTGCCTTGGCAGCACATTGTTGTCTTCGAGAAACTCTAATGCCAGTACGTGTCCTGGTTCCAACATCCATAGTGGATGACCTTACCGTTCGGCTACGCTCGAGCGGTGCGGACTATGTCGATCTGGTTGGTTTTTCCGATGATGCTGAGCATCTCAGTGACTCGCATGCCGATGTCGTTGTCCGGTGGATTGCTGGTGCCCGGTTTGATGAGCTCATGGATGCATCCAGAAAGCAGTGGCTTCATACAGCATCTGCTGGCGTCGATCATGTGATGGTACCTGCGGTTCTTTCTCACCCGGATTTGATCCTAACAGACAGCGGCCCTGCATACGGTCCATCGATGGCGGAGTTTGTGATCACCTGGATGCTTGCTGTAACTCATAAAGTTCCGCAGTTTCTAGAGATGCAGAAAGAGCGGCACTGGGAATGGGTGACGCACACTGAGGTATCGGGTAGTACCGTCGGAATCATTGGAGCGGGTCCTGTCGCGCAACACATCGCACAAGCGTGTAAAGCGGTTGGCTGTACGGTGATGTTGCATCGAAAGCGTCCGATTTCCGTTGCTGGTGTGGATGCCGTTTATTCCGGTTTGTCGGGTCTCATGGAGATGGTTCCAAAGGTTGACTGGTTGATTATTGCGTGTGCGATGACGCCTGAAACGACAGGAATCGTAAACAGTACCGTCCTCGCTGCGCTTAGGCCGGGTGCGAGGATTATTAATGTTGCCCGTGGGGGAGTCGTAGACCAAGATGAGCTAATCCGCTGTCTCGATACTGGGAAGGTCAGCACAGCGGTCCTGGATGTGACCACGCCTGAACCCCTGCCGCAGGACAGTGCCCTTTGGAGTCACCCGAATGTGCATATCACTTGCCACAGTAGCGCTTGGACTGATGGTCTTCGTGTTAGGTTGTTAGATCTTTTCGTCGACAATCTGCGTCGCTATGTCAGTGATGAGCAGCTACTAAATGTCGTTGATTTCAAACGCGGGTATTAATTCTACGAGAACGTAGACATCACATACCCATCGACTCGGCTTGCGTCTAAGGAATACCAAAGTCCAACGCAGCCTGGGCGACGGGGGCATAACTTCGTCTGTGAATGGGGCACGGTCCATGTTCCCGCAGTGCTTTGAGATGAACGGGGCTTGGATAACCTTTATGTCCATCAAAGCCGTAAACAGGGTACGTCCTATGCGCTTCGACCATGATGCTGTCGCGGACAACCTTTGCCAGAATAGATGCTGCGGCGATAGATACGGACTTGTCATCACCTTTTACGATTGATGTACACCGACTGTGTAACTCGGGAACTGGGCTGCCATCGACGAGGACAGCATCGGGGATTATAGCTAGTGCATTTATAGACCGGCGCATCGATGCCCATGTCGCCTGAAGAATGTTGATTCTGTCAATCTCATCGACGGGGCCGATATCAACATGCCAGGCTAGTGCATTTTCCTTGATGACTTCCGCCAGCAATAATCGCTTCTTTTCAGTTAGCTTTTTAGAATCCTTGATTTCGATGTTTGTGTAACCAGCTGGAAAGATAACCGCTGCGGTAACGACAGGGCCTGCTAATGGACCACGTCCCACCTCGTCGACGCCTGCAACATTCAGCCAACCTTTGGCCTGACATTGCACTTCATAGACGGTCATATCGTGTGTCATTGAATAAACTTTGTTCGTGAAAACGGGTAAATGACTGCATCCGCACGGCCAATGATGCGCTCAATGGGAACGCTTCCCCAGCGGTGGCTGTCGTGAGAGTCGTTCCGGTTGTCGCCAAGAACGTAGACATGTCCGGGGGGAATGACATGTTCGACATCGATATAGTCAGGGTCTTCTCGAATGTAAAGCTCAGTGAGGACCGTGCCGTTGCGTCGAACGTGCCCGGGCGTGATTAGCAGTTTTCTTTTTCCAGGAAACTGCTCACGCAGCTCTTGAATGTCAATTTTTCTCTTTCCAGTCCAGAGTCCATCCTTGGTAAACAAGATAGGAGCGCTTAATGAATCTATGAGATTCTTCGTGAGCAGAATCGCCCGGACATCTGTGTGGTTGAGGATGGTGCCATCAAGATTTATGCTGCCAGGTTCGATTGCGATGTGATCACCGGCAATTCCGATTACCCGTTTTATGAACTCTTGTTCCTTTTTGTCGGCAGCAACGGGAGCACGGAATACAACAACATCACCGTATTGAACAGGAGCTATGCGATAGACGATTCTGTTTACAACAATTCGGTCGTTGATATCGAGTGTTGGTTGCATCGAGCCGGTCGGAATATGGAAGGTGAGGACGATAAAGGGCCTGATGATTAGGAAAACCAGTGCAACTGCAATTTGAATCGTCTCTATGATTTCGGTGAGAACACGAAAAACGGCTGACCGATCTCCTTTCCAGGAGACACGGACAGCCGTTAGAAGGGCAAGTATTGAGACAACAACGGGTAACGGAAGTGTTGAAAGCTTATCGGTTAAGGGCTCCACTTAACGTTGCGTTGCTCTCACGTACTTACTTGTCGGCGAAGCGACCGTTGCGGTCTTCCTTGATTCGAGCAGCCTTACCAACGCGATCACGCAGGAAGTAAAGCTTGGAACGTCGGACTGAACCGCGGCGGATAACTTCGATCTTGTCAATTCTCGGCGAGTGCACAAGGAATGTACGCTCGACACCAACACCGTTGGTTACCTTACGTACCAAAACCGTATCCCGGATTCCTTCACCACGGCGTGCAAGTGCAACACCTTCGAAGATCTGGATACGTTCCTTACCACCCTCAACAACCTTGGCGTGGACACGAACAGTGTCTCCACCGCGGAAGCGAGGAACATCGGTGCGCTTTTGCGCATTTTCAATCGCACGAATAATCGTTTCGTTTGCCATAATACTAACTCCGTAAACCGACGGTTAAATCCGTTGGTCGGTTTCGGCCGATCCCAAGAGGTCGACCCCGGCAATCATGCTGGTTGGGACATTGGAAGCGTCGCCACGACAATCTCTTGCCGCCTTGGTGAATGCTGCTCACCGGACAGGGGACCAAAGTCGGTTATGACTCTCCGAGCCTGTCAAAGGTGTCGATCCGCTTCCGGTCTTCCTTCGACAATGGCAACAACCTCGCCCAGAGATCTGGACGACGGGAGCGCGTGCGCACAAGCGCCTGCGTTCTCCTCCAATCTTCAATCTTGGCGTGGTGACCCGACAATAGAATATCAGGAACTTTGTGCCCGCGAAAGTCTGCGGGACGTGTGAAATGCGGGTATTCCAATGTTCCTGCCGAGAACGATTCGTCCGCTGGACTATCATCGTTACCAAGGACACCAGGAATCAATCTGCAGACGGCATCAATGACAATCAGTGCTGCAGGTTCACCGCCCGTAAGGACATAATCTCCAACCGAAAGCTCACGGTCTATCCAGTGCTCACGAACACGTTCATCAATGCCTTCGTAATGGCCACAAACGAGTGTAACTCCGTTTAGTTCTGAGAGCTCGGCAGCAATCGCTTGCGTTAGCGTTGATCCGGCTGGTGAGAGGTATATGACGGGGGAGTCTTCTGTGCCTGACTCTTTGGATGCTTCTATCGCTGCAACCAGAGGTTCGGTCTTCATCACCATCCCTGCACCACCGCCAAAGGGATAGTCGTCAACCGTTTTGTGTTTGTTCGTCGAGTAATCGCGCGGGTTTATAACTTGTACATCGATAATCCCGGCGGTGATGCCGCGTCCGAGAATACTGTGGCCGACAGCTTGGAGGATGAACTCAGGAAACAGGGTTACTACGCGCACACAGAACGGTTTTGTAGGTGCTTCGTTAGAGCTCATCGACCCGGAGGCCCGGTACATCCCGGACGGTGATGACCTTGTTCGCGATATCCACGCTGATGACGAACTGCTCAACCGCAGGAATCATAGCAACATCTGTTTCATAGACATCGTTGTTGTTGGCATTTACGTGCACTGTATGCACTATTCCAAAGTCCCTGCCAGTATCAGTAGTTACTGAACAGCCTTCGATATCGAAAGCGTAGAACTCATCCGGTGGAAGTTCAGGAAGCTCTTCTTTGAGTGCCCGTAACGTGTAACCGTGAAGATGTTCGGCTTGGTTTCGGTCAATACCAGTAAGCTGTACCAACCAGCTGGGGGGATGGTGTCGAACAGATGCGACAACGGCCGGTGCTTCGATACCATCAGGAGAGACTAGTAGGAGCGACTTAAATGACTTGATTAAAGGCATCCGGGCGAAGTGAGCCATGACTTTGACTTCGCCCCGTATACCAAAAGGCGCAGCGATTGTTCCAATAAGTACGGATGAACTATCCACTAGACGAAACTCGCTTCACGCCAACGTATAAAACCATGTGGTTTTTGCTATGCAAGAATTTCAACGTATACTTTGCGCTTGTCTTTCATGGCAACTGCCTTGACAAGGGTGCGAATCGCATTGGCAATACGCCCTTGCTTTCCGATAACCTTTCCCAAGTCATCAGGTGAAACGCGCACTTCGTACGTCGTCGAATCATCACCCGTGATCTCGGACACCTCAACGGCATCCGGATTATCTACCAACTCTTTTACCAGAAATTCAACAGTCGATTTCAACGGTGGACCTTCTTTGACCGACTAAAGTTTAGCCTTCAGCCTTTGTCGTTGCTTCAATCAAACCGCTCTTCAAAAGGATGTGGTGGACCTTATCTGTCGGTTGAGCGCCAACTCCAAGCCAATAGCGCAGGCGATCTTCTTTTAGTTCCACAACTGGAGCAACATCAGCTGCAACCATTGGATTGTAATAGCCGAGTTCTTCGATGAAACGGCCATCACGCGCACGGCGGACATCTGCTGCAACGATGTGGTAGAACGGGCGCTTCTTGGCGCCGTCACGGCGCAAACGAATCTTAACCATATGCTTTCCTAATTTCCCTCAAACCCAGTTTACGGCATTGATAGCCGAAACATCGCCTAACGAACAAACGGAGGACGGATCCGTCCAGATGGACCTCCACCCTTACCCTTCTTCGCTGGACGCCGCTGACCTGGCATTCCAGGGAGAGCAGGCATTCCAGACAACCCGGGCATCTTACCACTTGAAAGACCTTTCATCAGGTTTCTCATCTGTTCAAATCGGTTCAATGCCATATTTACATCAGAAACAGGTACACCAGAGCCGCCTGCGATACGTTTGCGACGACTTCCGTTGATTATTTCAGGATTTTTTCGTTCCTTGGGGGTCATGCTTCTGACGATGGCCTCGAACTTCGCCATCTCTTTTTCACCCGCACCAAAGTCGACATCCTTGAGCTGAGACCCAACCCCAGGAATCATTTTCAACAGCTGCTCAAGGGGACCCAGCTTTCGCATCTGCTGCATTTGCTCAAGGAAATCCTCAAAATCGAATTTGCCTTGTCGCAGCTTCTTTTCCATCTCGACGGCACGTTTTTCGTCGACTGCGGCTTCTGCCTTCTCAATCAGCGAGAGGACATCACCCATGCC
>CAIYBQ010000561.1 GCA_903924445.1 uncultured Armatimonadota bacterium
AAGCCATTGAAACAGGCCGTTCGAACGTGAATAACCGCTAGAATTCAGGGCATGAGTCCAACCGTTCTTACCAATGTCTTGATTGCCGAAACAGACATCTGCACATTGGTAACGGTCGCCTATCTGATCAGCCGCTCACCGTTGCTTGGATACCTCTTCAAGGCAGCCATTCCCTGGCAGCAGGCTTTGAAAGTCGGGGTGCTCTTTGCGTTTGTAGCAGCACTGTTTGACTTTCTCCCGGATGCCCGCCATCCCTATGCACCAAGCAACCTTGTTGTGACATTTGCTGCTGTGAGCGCGGGTCCAATTGCGGGTGCATTTGCCGCAGTTGGTGCGGTTATCACGGCAATTCTTCTTGGGGAACGTAGCGTGCTTATCGCGACGACTGCCGCACTGCTTGTTGGCGTTACGCTTGGCTCCCTCGTCAAGACACGGTCATCCCTGTGGACTGCGGCTTCCGTTGCAGCGCTTGCACAGGGCACTGGGGACATAGCCAATCAAATCGTCAGTGGTGAAGCATTTGACACGGCGTTTAGCCAGACGTTCGCGCTTACGGTGCTTTCCAATGGCCTTGGGATGGGTGTGATCTGGCGGGTCATCCACGATGCGCATGAACGTTCAGAGGCAGAATTCCACCGCCTGGCGGCCGAGCAAAGCCGTCAGTATGCGACGCAGGCACAGCTCGAAGCCATCCGGGCCAAGCTCCACCCTCACTTTCTTTTCAATGCACTCAATTCAATCGCTGCCCTCACAGGCATTAATGCGAAATCAGCAGAGAAGGCGACGGTTGAGCTCGGGATGTTAATGCGCACGCTCCTTGCCGTCGATCCAGCCGTCGACAACACCCTCCGCACAGAGCTTGCGGCGGTACGAAACTACATCACGATTGAACAATTCCGCCTCGGAGACCGCCTGTCGGTGACATATGCAATCAACGATGATGTCCTTGCGTGTCACATCCCGCCGTTGTCCCTGCTCACCCTCGTCGAAAATGCCATCACCCATGGCTTCAGCAAGTCAATTCACCCTGGATCGATGGTCATCATCGCACGCCAAGCCGGGGACTCTGTAATGATTGCTGTAACGGATAATGGATTGGGGATTGTGCAGGCATCGGATGTGCGTGAGGCACTCTCAAAATCGGATGAGCGGCCACATGGAATCCAGCTTGTCAACCGCCAGCTGGAACTTCGCCACGGCCATCGTAGTAGAATCCGTATCTGGTCTAAAACAAACCAAGGAACGTTAGTTGCCTTTCAGGTGCCAAATAAATGAAGCTGACATGCGTTGTCGTCGATGATGAACCACTCGCTAGGGCCTACCTCACGCGCTTACTGACAGCAGCTGGTGTAACCGTAGCCGGTGAAGCCGGAGATGCATCAACGGCTCTGCCAATGGTGCTTAGCACATCACCGGACATTGTGTTTTTGGACATCGAGATGCCCGGGATGAACGGACTTGAATTTGCACGCCAGCTACGTGAACTTAATGGCAGCAATGCAGCGGTTGTGTTTGTTACGGGTTATTCCGAGCATGCAGTCGATGCATTCAGCCATCAGGCTACGGATTATCTCCTAAAACCCGTCTCCAACGAGCGCCTTTTACAGTGTCTCGTACGCATCCATAACCAACGCTCACATGCGTCAGATGGCACGGAAATGCAGCGTTTACCCGTTCGTGGTCTCGCCACCATCCTCCTCGTACCCATCACCGACATCGTCTGTATCACCAGCCGTGAGAAGAAAGTATTTGTCCGGATGAAGGATGGCATAGAGCACCGCGCGCTACAAAACCTGACGCAGCTTGAGGAGCGGCTAAGCCGGAACAAATTCATCCGTATTCACGGAAGCTATGTTGTCCCGACCAACCACATCACGGAAATCATGCACCTTGGTAACCACGAATACGAGGTGCGCCTCTCAGATGGCCGGAGGGCACCCGTCGGCCGCACCCGCATAAATGACCTCAAGCGTGCTCTCGGCCTTGATGCACATTCGCGTGAAAGTGATGTCTAGCCAGTAGTCAGCATGATGGACCGTGGGTACGGCACTGCAAAGTCAATGACTTTGCCCTTGGACACAGTGAGTCGCTTCTCTAGTTTGTCATTTGTCTCAAGATCCCAAAAGACGGCTTTGTAGCTCGTATCGGGCAACCCGAGGACAACATCAACCGTGACATCCGTGGATCCCTGTAGGGAAAACAATCCCCAGCGTCCATCCACCAACCCGCGCCCAGTGAGTGCCGGCGACACTCCGGGAAGCACCACTTGCTTGATATGCGCCCAGTCGGCTCCTGTATTTTCCAGCTTTAGGATATGCTCCCCGGCAGATACCGGGATGCTTACACACTCATCGAGTCTCAGGTCAGCCGGTCCAGCTTTCCAGGATTTCGACATGATTATGTTGCCATCGAGGGTGACTTTGACTGCAGCGCCACTCTTTGAGATTTGGTCGAACGCGATGGTGACATTTCCAGCAGCTCCGGAATTGAAGCGGTAAGTGATCGGCATCGGCTGCATCTTTCGGTTCGCTTGGCCCTGTAGGTAACTTGAGCACTTTCCAAGCGCACCAGCATAAATGGCATTTGGTACATCAAAGTCCATGATTTCCGATTGCCCCCACCCGATGGCTGGTGTGCAGTCGAGGTCTCCCGGTGTTTTCGACTGGGCGGTTACCTTAAGTGCGACAGGTTTAGCACCCGGATGAAACCACCAGCGGGAGGTATCCACGATGTTTCGCACTCGCTTGAATACGGGATATAGCTGTTGCTTCTGCACATTTTCCCAATACCAATATTGTCCAGCTCCAGCGTGGTTCGACATTAAGCCGGCGTAAATACCATCCTGAATGTCGATACGTGCTTTCGCCCCCGAGCCATCCGCCGGGCCAAACTCACCGAACATCCCGGGCTTTCGGAAGATCGAATAGTCCATCGCTGACACAGCCGTCCCGATACTGACCGGGTAGGTGTGTGGCTCAATGATGTCCATTTCGGCCCACAGTGCTTTTTGGTCAACGGCTGAGCTTGTGGTGATCAGGTGGTCGTAGGCATCGATAGAGCGCAGATAGCGAGCCATTTCGGCATGCCACTTGGTGACAAGATCCCAGCGCTTTGCCTTGCGTGCGGCATCCACACATTCGACCTCGTTGAAGAGCTCCCATGCCATGAGACTTGGATGGTGTCCAAAGCGCGCAACGGCTTCACGCAGCCAAACTTTGCTTCGGCGAATCGCTTCCGCATCGGTGAAAAACTCGACCGGAGTCTTTAACCATCCGCCATTTGCGACATTCCACGGATGGTCCTTCCAGTTAGGATTGACCTCTGTTGTCACCTGACCGTGGTGAAAAAGTACCAGCTGTACGCCGACAGAGTTACGGTCGGCATCACTCATAATCTTCGTCCAACGGTCAAGCGCGGGTTGCCACAACACATCCCGGTCATGACGCAACGTCTTCGGTTCTGGCCACCATGGGTTCTTGCCATCCCAGTGACAGGCCCAAATGCGCGTCCAATTCACTCCGTTATCCGCCATCTGTTTCAGGGTTGTCGCATACGCTGGCTCCCCCTTGTTCTGCCACGCAACATTGAATCCAATCGGCGTGTAAGGGGTTGCATCATCGTGGATGAAACGCTGAATGTGTTGCTTTGAGCGGCGGATGAAGCCATGCGGGAGCACTGTGCTCAAATTGACATCGCCTATCCGGAGCGTGCGGACTGGTCTCCCAATTTGCGTTACACGAATCGCAACCTGATAGCGTCCTGCGTATCTAGCCGTCAGGTATGCATGCCATGCACCACGCTCAAAGAAAGCTGGCCGGACTTCGATACGCTTTGTCCTAACGTGCGTAAAGGTGGCATCTGCGCTCCACCCGGGCAGCCCCGCACCCGCTGGTCCGCTTGGGTCCTTTACCGAAACTTGGACGGGGCCATACCAGGTTGCTGCTGATTGGGGACTGGGCGAATGTGACATCTTGATGGACTCCTGTGGCTATCTAACACGCACACAAAATGATTTGCTAGTGTGTCATCCCA
>CAIYBQ010000562.1 GCA_903924445.1 uncultured Armatimonadota bacterium
AGGGCTGTGTGTGAGCCGATGTAGCCGGCGCCGCCAACGACGAGAATAGCCATTGATTTTCTCCAAAAAGGTGGCTGAAAATACGATATTTCCAGCGTGTTTCATCTTTTATTATGCATCACGTGGCACACGACTGGAGGGCTTTTATGATGGTCAACGTCGAAACGTACAAAGACCATCCAGCCAGGTTGGCGGGTGGGAGTTTGAAGGTGCTGACTGGAATTGTAAGAAGCCCGGTTGGATACATGTGCATCGCCTGCCGCACGACTGGAGGGCTTTTATGATGGTCAACGTCGAAACGTACAAAGACCCACCGGCCGGGTTGGCGGGTGGGCCTTAGCATTTTGTAACGGGAGTCTGACTACTCGGCGATGGCGAGCGAGCCCATCGGGTCCCAAGGATCGAGAACCGTCGCTGGCGTGTCCAGCAAGTCAAGGACATCTTTGCTGATGTACTGCTTATCAATCGCAACTTCATAGACGTACTGGTCAAACCACGCATCGGTCATCGTGAGGTAGCCAACTTCGCCGACCGCCTCGCCCCATGAGTTTTCAACACGCCACTGCTTTGGTTTACCATCCGCGGAGAGATCAACCCCCACAAGGACCATCGCATGCGTCATCAGGCTCTGCCCATAGTCAAGCCTCGCAGCTTTCTCTTGCAGCAGCTCGGTTCCATAAAGCAGCTCGGTATCGAAGAGGTTGAGATCGAGAACACCAAGTTCACGGTCCAGATGCTTCCCAACATCGCAGCCAAACCACACAGGTTTGCCATCAAGGATCATTTGAACGGCTGCAGCCTTGAGCGTCTCAATAGGCAGGTTGAGGTACGAGATTTCCCGTCCACCCGCAACATTTCCGAGAAAGCCCACGGTGTAGTGCGCTGGAATTTGTTTACTCGCCTGTGGGCAGTGGATCAGACAGGCTTTGTCGTGCATGTCAATCGGACAATACTTATCGCGGAATTGCTGCGGTGTGATTTCACCATCCGTATGGAATTTATGTTCCTTGTTAACCCACTTCCACTCAAACGATGTCGGAGGGACACCGAGGTGGATGGTCAGCATCTGGTAGATGTCATCCATGACGGCATCTTTGTACGCCTTGGTAGCATCCGCAGACTCGCCATTTTGCATCTTTGAACGGAGCATTTGTGCTTCGCGGCGGAGCTTTTGGGTGATGTGCTGGTTCATCACGACTGAGTTCGAGCTTGAGAACGTTTCAGGCATGATGCGCTTAGGGACCACGCCGTACTTGTCGATCAGATTGGTGAACATGTCCCACTGACCACCATCGTTGAGCGGTGCAGCACATAGCCAGTCGAGCAAGCGGGAGCTCACTTCCAGCTGTGGATTGTCAATGATCTGCTCAAGAAAGAGGTTGGACTTTTCAAGCTTGTCGTAAAACATCAGGTACGTCTGTGAGAGCTCAAAGTCTTCGAGGCCAAGGCGCTCGGCAGCGGACATCCGGAAGAGGTTCAGGCCGGCAAAGAGCCAGCAGCGTCCAGATGCAAACTGACTCGTTGTCTTCCCTGACTTGACGACATGGGAGTACGCGTGGCTGACGGCTTGAACACGGTCACGGTTAAGCGCAACCGAGCGGATATCAGTTTTACCCGCAGCATTGCGTGCAATACGAGCGATAGGGTTCCCGGCTGTTTTGGCTGCGGCACTCTGTATCTGCTCGGGTGTCAGAGCTCTGAGTGCGTTGATCGGGGTGCTCACTGTGCTGGACGTGGCGCGATGACGATATAGCGATTTGGCTCAAGGCCTTCGGAATAGGTCATTACACTTGGATGGTCAAGCAGGGCATTGTGAACAATTTTGCGCTCAAGTGCTGAAAGTGGGTCAAGGACAGCTTCCTGGCCAGCTTCTTCTACCTGTGCAGCAAGGTCATTTGCCGTTTCAACCAACAGCTGTTCCCGGCGTTCGCGATAGCCTTCGGAATCGAAGAGGACATTCAGACGTGGGTCACCGCGGTGGATGCATGCTGTGGTGGCTACTAGCTGGAGGGCATCCAAGACACGTGAGCCTCTGCCAACAACCTTTGCCGCATCGGTTCCATCGACAGATACGGTGATCGCATCTGGTGTGTCACGCGTCACGGAAACAGCGAGGTCGAGGCCGGTGGATGCTGCATAGCCCTCAGCAAAAGCGAAAATGCGCTCTTTGAGGGTGTCAACTGTTACATCTGCCATTGTGGTGGTCCTTCTATTCCGGCATCTGATTGCCGGCATTTGATATGAATACGTACAGTGCGTTTTGCCGCTGCTTACTTCTTCTTCTTCTTGCCGGTGATGAGTGGATTACTGACATTGATTGCCGGCTTACCTGGCTCGATGATCACGGTCGTCCCTGCGGCGGCTGCGTTGAGCTGACGCTGAATCAGCCACTGCTGTCCGACACCAAGGATGTTGGATGCGAAGTAGTAAAGCACAAATGCACTGGGAAGTTGGTACTGCAGCATCATCACAAAGTAAATGACTGGCATCGTGGTGCTCATCATTTTTTGCTGTTCTGCTTGCGTCGGGTCTGTCGGAGGCGGGCTGAGCTTCATCTGCACAAACATCGTGCCCGCGTACAGAACCAGAAGAATGATGTCCTGCTCACCGAGGTGGTGGCCGATTTGACCCTTGAGCGGCGCTGGCCATAGCTGTGAGAGATCGCCAAAGGCCGGCGTAATCCACAAGAATGTCGCATCCCGGAAGCTGAACTGGTAGTTGTTAATGAGCTGAATCATCAGGAGGAAGACTGGGATCTGTGCCAGCGCCGGGAGACATCCACCCATGGGGTTGACGCCATGCTCCAGCTGGAACTCCTTCATCTTTGC
>CAIYBQ010000563.1 GCA_903924445.1 uncultured Armatimonadota bacterium
CCCGCCAAGGCATCATGGATGAGCACATCGAAGTGGGACGAAAGTATCCTTCGATCCGCTTGAACACGACCTACAGCTTTGGCATCGATGACTATGAGTTCATCGTGGCCTTCGAAACGGATGAACCAAGCGACTTCCTCGACTTGGTCCAAGAGCTGCGTGAGACCGAATCCAGCCTCTACACGCTGCAGGACACGCCGCTGTTCACCTGTACGAACATGCGTCTCGAGGATGCACTCGACAGCCTTGGTGGACCAGCGATTGCTGTTCCGCTTTCAGAGACAGTAGCACGTGAGGTCTGGGTCGAGGTGTGTCCGCTCAGCGAGTTTCTGCCCGGTCAGACTCGAACCGTCTTCCTGGAAGGCAAGATGGTCGGTCTCTTCAATATCAAGGGTGAGCTCTACGCCATCAACAACCGCTGTTCGCATGCCCGCGGCCCGCTCTGCGAAGGCACGATAAACGAGGACGAATGCTCTGTCATCTGTCCTTGGCACTACGGAAAGTTCGATATCAAAACCGGCGCCGCTATCGATGGCGTCGTCCGCAAGCCGGTTGAGACCTACAAAGTGGATGTCCGTGATGGCATGATTTACGTTGGAACGACGATTGATGGAGCAGCAGAATGAGTATCTATGGAGCCCAGGCGGTAGACTCCCCCCGTCACGATGACGCCGCGCAGACATACGATGCGCTGCTCTTCCTCTCTTTTGGTGGACCAGAAGGCATGGATGATGTCATGCCTTTTCTGCGGAATGTGTCGCGTGGACGTAACATCCCGGATGCACGCCTTGCAGAAGTCGCCCATCACTACGAGGGCTTTGGCGGAGTATCACCAATCAATGCACAAAACCGTGCACTGATTGCTGCGATGGAAGCCGACTTTGCCGCAAACGGGCTAAACATTCCAATCTACTTTGGCAACCGTAACTGGCACCCGATGGTCACCGACACCATCACCCAAATGAAAGCCGATGGCATCAAGCGTGTCCTAGTGTTTGTCACCAGTGCATTTAGCTGCTACTCAGGATGCCGGCAATACCGTGAAGATGTCACGAATGCCCTTGAGCTTCTCCAGCTCGGCCAGGATGACATCCAGTTCGATAAAATTCGTGTTTACTACAACCATCCCGACTTTATCGGCACGATGGTGACTAAGACAAACGAAGGCCTTGCAACTCTTCCGGAATCCGATGCCCCTGTGCACTTGGTGTTCACCGCACATAGCATCCCAAACAGCATGGCCGCAGGCAGCGATTACGAAGTTCAGCTCAAGGAAGCCAGCCGCTTGGTCGCGGAAGAAGCGGGTGTATCGGATTGGAGCCTTGTCTATCAGAGCCGGAGTGGCCCGCCACAGATTCCGTGGCTGGAACCGGATGTCTGCGACTACATCGACACGCTCGCAGAACAAGGTGTCAAGCGCATCGCGATTATCCCGATCGGCTTTATTTCCGACCACATGGAAGTGCTATTTGACTTGGATAATGAAGCGCTTTCCAAGGCTGCCGAGGTTGGCATCGATGCGGTTCGCATCAGCACGGTAGGCACGGATCCACGCTTTGTCGGGATGATTCGTCAGCTGGTCGTTGAGCGAATGACAGAATCGCCAGAGCGCAAATGCATGGGTTGCCGTGGTCCAAACCACGATGTTTGCCCGGTGGGTTGCTGCGCAAAAGGTGAATCAGCGCGACCGAGGCCAGCAGCGAATCCAGTAAGTTAACTATTGTTACGCGTGTCCTTATGTGGCATGAATAATGCAACTTTGATGGTGTACAGGCTGAGCATTGGTCTGACATCACATAAATATTGAATCGAGAATTGTCGTGTTATTGCGTAGTGATGCGTCCCAACAGTCTATCCATTACACAGCGTCATCCATGATGGTTTATCCTTCCGCACAGGCAGGATTTCCAGCATGAAGATGATTGCCGTTGGTCTTAACTACAAGACCGCACCCATTGAAATCCGCGAAAAGCTGACAATGACGGGGTGTGTGCTCCGCAGTACCCTGGATGATCTCAAGGCATTGAAAGTCGCAAGCGGTGGCGGTTCCAAGACCCAGGTCGTGGATGAAGCCATCATTCTTTCGACGTGTAACCGCCTCGAAATCTACGCAGCAGCCCGCGACTTTCAAGCGGGTCTGACGCAGATCGAGCTGTTCCTGTCGCGCCTCCAGAACATCCCCTTGGATGACCTACGGCCGCACTTGTACTCGCTCTCCGGGGATGCAACCGTAACGCACCTGATGCAGGTTTCGTGTGGCTTGGACTCGATGATTCTTGGCGAGGCGCAGATTCTTGGGCAGGTTACGGCGGCGCTGGATGCGGCATTTGATGCTCAGACAGTTGGCGCGGGACTGTCCCATCTGTTTTCCCAGGCGATTCACGCCGGCAAGCGAGCACGCACCGAAACGGTTATCAGCCGGCATACGACCAGTGTCAGCCATGCAGGTGCATCGCTTTTGGTGCAGCAGTTTGCACCTGATGTTCGCCTAAACGTCTTGATACTTGGTGCGGGTGAAATGGCCGTGATGGCGGCACAAGCCCTGCAGCGCCTTGGCGATCATCGCTTGGCGTTTATGAACCGGACCTTCCACAGAGCTGAGGAGCTCGCTGCGGAATTCGGCGGTATCGCGATGACCTGGAATGACCTTGACATGGCGCTCGAGGTTGCGGATGCAGTTATCTGCTGTACGGGAGCCCCGCATATCGTTCTGGTGAAAGAAAACATCGCAACGGTTCAGGTAACCCGCGAGCATCGGCCTCTTGTGTTGATGGACATCGCTGTTCCACGTGATGTCGACCCTGGCGTCTCAACAATAGATGGCGTAAAGCTGTTCGACATCGATGACCTCCAATCCGTCGTCGACTCCAATATCGAGCTGCGCCGCGGTGCCATCCCGGCCGTCGAGCGGATTATTGAAGAAGAAGTTGTCCGGTTCAATGGCTGGCTGTCAAGCCGTGCCGTCACGCCTGTCATCACTGACTTGCGTAAATGGGCGCAGGCCGTCGCCGATGAAGAGCTGTCCTCAGCACTGCAAAAGCTTCCCGATCTTGATGAGAAGTCAAAGCGGATGGTCACTCGCCTTGCGCATAGAATCATCAACCGCTTCCTCCATGAGCCGACAAGTCGCCTACGTGACCAGGCATTCGATGGCAATGCGGCTTACTTTACGCACGTTGTGCGAGAGCTGTTCCCACTCGATGAGAATGTAGCGGCGGCAACTCACATTTCCGACAACAACAGAACAGCGGAGTCCAAGCAGGGTAAGGGTCAGGTTGCTTGAGATGAACATCCGATTTGGCACCCGTGGCTCAGCGCTTGCGCTTTGGCAGACGCGATACGTGATGGCGGAGCTGACGGCTGCGAATGCAACCGTTACAGCGGCCTATGAGATTTACTCAACAAAGGGTGACCGGGTCATCGATGTTCCCCTACCGCAAGTCGGTGGCAAGGGACTGTTTACTGCGGAGCTCGAAGCGGCGCTGCACGCCGGTGACATCGATTGTGCCGTCCATAGCCTCAAAGACCTCCCAACAGAGCAGCCCGCCGGGCTTGCACTTGGTGCAATCATGCCACGCGCGGATGCCCGTGATGTCCTGATTTCCCGAAGCGGAATGACGCTTTTAGAGCTGCCGCAGGGCGCTGTCATCGGAACCAGCTCGCACCGGCGCGGTGCACAGCTCAAGGCAATCCGACCAGATATTCAGCTTGCTGACATCCGCGGAAATGTCGATACGCGCATCAAGAAGGCACTGGATCCAGATGGCCAGTACGACGCGATTATGCTTGCATCCGCTGGGCTTGACCGCCTCGGCTTCGTAGATGTCGTCACAGAGCGTCTCTCTCCAGAAATAATGCTTCCGGCTCCGGGGCAGGGTGCGGTTGCAGTGCAGATGCGTTCCGAATGGGATGGCAACGCACATTTCACTGCACTTCACTGCGTCGACACGGCACTTTGTGTGACGGCGGAGCGTGCATTCCTTGCAGGTCTCGGTGGTGGATGTTCGGTCCCTGTCGCAGCGTATGCAGTCATCAACAACGGAGCTGTGGAAGTGACCGGGCGTGTCTGCGCCTTGGATGGTTCCACGGTTATCACCGTAGCGACACAGGGAACGTGCGAGACGCTTGCTGATGCTGCTGTCCTTGGCGCAGCGCTTGCAGAGATGGCCCTTGCACAAGGGGCGGCGACCCTGCTGGCTCACTAGGTGAAGCGGTATTGCGTTGTCAACACGCGGGCCGTACACCAACAGGCAGCGCTCACAGACCTGTGTATTAACCGCGGTTGGGATGTCCTGGCATTTCCGTGTATTGGCGTCGAGCTGACTAACACAACTAAGCTATGTGATCACTTGGCTGCGCCTGATGTGTCCTATGCGTGGTTGGTCCTCACCAGCAGCAATGCCGTGGATGCGATTGCTGTCGCAGCCGAAAATCGCACGTTACTCCTTCCACGAATTGCCTGTGTCGGCGCCGCCACGGCAGCGTATGCTGAGGAGCAGCTGGGTGTAAAGGCGACATTTATCCCAACGGTAGCCACTGGGAGTGCTCTTGCGCAGCAGCTTCCCACAAACGCTGGGGAGCGTGTTTTGCTGCCGCAATCCGCCATCGCAAGTCCTGAAACGGCAGCGATTCTGCAGTCGCGCGGTGCGGTTGTCGATGTGATTAGTGCGTACTCGGTTTCTGCAGGCTCCGGCGGGGATGATGTCCCAGATGCAGTGCAAAGCGGGAAATTAGATGCCGTGATGGTGACAAGTCCATCGGCGTTGGATGGCTTTCTCACCCGGATGGAAGCAGCAGGTGTCCCTTACGCATCGATTGAACGGCTGATCTTCGCACCGATAGGCCCAACGACGGCGAAGGCTATTTTCAATAAATCCCTCCATGCGTTGCCTGTTCCAACCGAACATTCTCTGGAGGGACTTCTCGATGTCCTTGCCTGCTATTTTGATAGACTTGAAACACCAAACGAATCCCAGCAGACCTGAATAATGCAATCCGAAAACCCAATGCCCATCCCGATGCTGCGGCCACGCCGCTTACGGACATCCGTGACGATGCGCTCACTCGTGCGTGAGACGATTCTCCGTCCCGCCGACTTTATTGCGCCGCTCTTCGTCCGGCACGGTAACGGAATCCGACAGCCCATTAAGTCGATGCCTGGGCAGTTTCAACTCTCTATCGATCAAGCCGTGATCGAAGCGCGTGACCTCGCGGCCCGAGGTATTCCAGCCGTTATTCTGTTTGGGATTCCTGAGCATAAAGATGCGTGTGGAAGCGAAAACTATTCCCCGGATGGCATTATCCCAAGTGCAATCCGCGCCATCAAGGCTGCGTGTCCTGACCTGCTCGTGATCACAGACATGTGTTTTTGCGAATACACAGATCACGGCCACTGCGGAATCATTAATGTTCCAGGTGATAAGCACCACATTCCGGCCCTCCCGCATGGCTATCTCCTAAATGACCCAACCCTTGAACTACTTGCGAAGGCATCGGTTGTCCACGCGGATGCCGGTGCGGACATCATCGCACCAAGTGGGATGATTGACGGGATGATTGCTGCAATTCGCACGGCTCTCGATGCTGGCGGACACAGTCACATTTCCGTGATGTCGTATGCGGCGAAATATGCGAGTGGGTTTTACGGCCCCTTCCGGGATGCTGCCGAGAGCACGCCAACCTTTGGCGATCGCCATCAGTACCAAATGGATCCCGGTAACAAGCGCGAGGCGATGAAAGAGGTCGCTATCGATGTCGCAGAGGGCGCGGACATTTTAATGGTCAAGCCGGCGATGCCCTACTTAGACATCATCCATCAGATTCGCGCTGCCTACGACCATCCGGTTGCGGCGTATCAGGTGAGTGGAGAGTTCGCGATGATACATGCGGCGGCGGCCAACGGATGGGTTGACCTCGAGCGCTGCGCGCTCGAGTCTCTGACCTGTATCAAACGGGCCGGCGCAGACATGATTTTGACGTATTTTGCCAAGGATGCAACAGATTGGATTTCGAAATGAGCACACAAGACATAACAAACGGACCTGCAGATCTCTCCCAGTCACGCTTTTTGAAGGCTTGCCGCGGTGAGCAAACGGATGCCACACCTGTTTGGCTGATGCGTCAGGCTGGTCGTTACATGGCGGAATACCGTGAGCTCCGCAAGAAAAATACAATTCTTGAGCTCATCAAAGATCCTGCACTTGCGACGGAAGTCACGATGCAGCCGATTCAAGCATTCGACCTCGATGCCGCGATTATCTTTGCTGACATCCTCCCGCCACTCGAAGGCATGGGACTCCAGCTTGAGTTTCAAAAGGGCGAGGGCCCGGTCATTCACAACCCTGTTCGCACAGAAGCGGATGTCCGTGCATTGCGCCAGCCAGACCCGGAAGAGTTTTTGCACTTCACCCTGGATGCGATTCGCCTGACACGCAAAGAGCTCGATCCACGCGGCGTTCCCCTGATTGGCTTTAGCGGTGCACCGTTTACGCTGGCATCGTATGCCGTTGAAGGCGGCAGCAGCCGTAACCGCGTGCTCGTCAAGAGCATGATGATGAACCGCCCAGACCTCTGGGACATCATGATGACAAAGCTTGCAAAGCTTGCTGGCGACTATCTGGTCGCGCAAGCCAAGGCGGGTGCTCAGGTCTTGCAGCTGTTTGATAGCTGGGTTGGTGAGCTCAGCCCGTATGAGTATGAGAACTTTGTGCTTCCCTACTCAAAGCTTGCACTTGATATCGCCGCCACCGCGGGCGTCCCGGTCATCCACTTTGGTACGAACACCAGCGGGATGCTTCCGTTGATTCAAAAGGCCGGCGGGGATGTGATTGGCGTCGATTGGCGCATCAACCTCGATGAGGCATGGGAAATTCTTGGTCATTCAACACCAGTGCAGGGCAACCTCGATCCTGTAACGTTGTTTGCAGAGTGGCCAGCGCTTGAGAAGCGCGCAAAGGATGTTCTTGACCGTGCGGCGGGTCGCCCAGGCCACATCTTCAATCTTGGCCATGGCATTGTCATCGAAACCCCGGTGGACAATGTTCGTAAGCTCGTGGATTACATCCATGAATACAGCCGAACCCTTCGCGGTTAGTTACCAGATCAAATGATAAATGTTCAAGGACAGGCGCCTCTCCGCAGGATTGTGATTATCGGCGGAGGTGTGTCCGGTCTCAGCGCGGCCTGGCTCCTGAATGAGCAGGCTCAGGCATCAGGTGCGTCGGTGCAGATTACTGTGCTGGAAGCGGCAACGCGCTTTGGCGGTAAGGTGCGCACAGAGACGGTTGATGGCTATGGCGACAAGCCATTTATCATCGAAGCAGGTCCGGACAGCTTTCTGACGCAAAAGCCATGGGCGCTTAA
>CAIYBQ010000564.1 GCA_903924445.1 uncultured Armatimonadota bacterium
ACAAAAGTGTAGCGGAGATGCATTCCGGCGGTTATTGTTGGGATGCTACTCCGTGAGAAGCCGTGCGTGATGTGGGAGGCGGATGGAATGGATGACCGAGAGGCAGACAATGCCCTTATTGATGAGCTGGTGGAGCTTGGTATTGACCTTGACCGCCCTCGGGAAACACGCTTTCATTTTGTGTTCGCTGCAAGCTCCGTAGCCGATGGAGTTGCGGCACGTCTCACCGCTGATGGCTACGAGTGCGAAGTCACCGAAATGAAGCCAAACATCGTTGTACGGTTATTCAAGAAGTCGGAATGGCTTGTGACCGCAACAAAAGTGATGGTCATCGACTGCTACATCATCAGTGAGCTACGCACGGAATTCAATGCCATCATGGCCGAAACAGGCGGCATGTACGATGGCTGGGAAGTGGAAGTCTTCCCTGAGGAACAGCACGCTCTCTAAGGTTTCTCTTGCTTAGATGCGAGATAGATGTCGCCATCACCGGCATCTAGTCTAAATCGCTTGGCGAGCACACCTGTGGATGCCGCCTGATGCGGTGTTGAAAACGACATCACGATGGCCTTGTTTCCCGGAGGATTGTGTACCGCGATGCCATTTGTAAAGCGTCGCTGAAAGCTTCCATCCCTGATGCTGCGACCCTTCTCCGATGGTTTGCCAAGTTTACAATCCCAAAATGGATACCAGTGATGTAAGTGATCCGGCGTTGGGAGTGGGTTTGGATCCGAAAACAGGCAATAGCCATCCGACATCGTCAACCCAAGCGTCGTTGTTGCACGCATCAGAGCGACATCCTCACGGGATTTTTGGTACCAGGTCTCGAGACAGTTGATGCGTGGCTGCCGGACATTCGCTTCCGCCCAGCTGAGTGTTTCCGTGATGTGTTTCCAGTCATCCGGGGATGCCGTTTTGTAGCATTCCATAAACAGTCCATTGATGAGCTTCGCGGAGCGTGGGACTTTTCGGTCATTGGCATTGACGAGGATGAGTGCATCGTTGCCGATGGCCGTCCGGATGTTCTTGAGCAGCGAAATCCGATCATCATCATCATCCCACCAGTCCAGCATGATGCCATCCACGACACCCGTGTTGATGAGGGCTTTTGCCTGCTTGGCTATCTGGTCACGAAGCGCAGCTTGCGTGTAATCGATGAGAAAGTAGCCGCCTTCTTCCCAGCCCACGATGGATTTGCCGTTCTTTGTCATCCACCACGGGTGACCATCTGGGAGATGGGAGCGGTGCGCATCCCGGTAGCGGAGCTCGGCGAGCAGCACGATACTTGGATTGCGCTCGATGAGGCGCTGCCGAATGGTCTTTGCTGCAGCGATGCTCTCAGGTGTAAACGATGTGGCAAGCCCGGGAAATCGTTGATCCCAGCGGAGGCCAAAGAAGTCTGGCGCGTGAAAGACGATGTCATGGCGGGCGACGCTTGTCCACTTTTCTTCACCCGGGACTTCCGCCGCATTCCAGGCTTGAAAGATGGATGGGAAGGTACGGTTGGCGATACGTTCACGCGCGGATTCGAATGAACGCCGCGACCTCCTTAGACGAGTCCAAGACGATGCCGTGATCATGCTGTCTAATTTCTGCACAGGTGCACTGTACCCTGCAGAATTCACACATTGAATGTTTTGTGTCTTGATGGTTGCGGTCAGTAGCCGTTCGTCTCTGACGAGTTGAATCTACCGACCGCAACCGCCTATCGGGGAGTCTACGTATCGAGAAGTGTACGCAGCATCCAAGCAGTCTTTTCGTGAACGGTGAGGCGTTGTGTTAACAAGTCAGATGTAGGTTGGTCATTTGCCTCATTGGTTAAGGCAAATAAACTTCTCGCTGTTCTTGCGGTTGATTCCTGTGCCACAACAAGCTGTTTAATCATTTCATGGGCTAACGGAACCCCATGAGGTTCGCGGATGGTCGTGAGTTTTTGAAATTCAGAATGTGTACCGGGACATGGAAAACCAAGACTGCGGATTCGTTCCGCTATCTCATCCAATGCAGTCCATTGTTCGGTGTATTGAAGCATAAATATATTATGCAATGTCGCAAATTGCGGACCTCGGACGTTCCAATGAAAGTTATGTGTCATCAAGTACAGCATGTAGCTATCTGCTAAAAGCTTGGAAAGTCCATCAACAATTCGCTTGCGAAGCGATTCCTCGATACCGATGTCAATTGTGTTATGCGCGGTCGCTGTTGTCATTTTTTGATCCTCCTACGTGATTCGCAGTTGTGTATACGGTTAAGAGGGTGCTACGAAAATAAACGATTCATAGTGATCGACAGATTCGTGAAGTCAAGACCAAAGGTCCGTCGACAAATAGTGACTGATAGACAGACCACTACGGCCTGATTACTCGTAAAGTGATGGGCTTCCATCCGACCTTGAGCACTAAAAACGCCCCTCCTAAGAGGGGCTTCTACATCCTGAAAACGTGGATGGGTCGTAAAGGACTCGAACCTGTGACCCGCTGATTAAGAGTCAGCTGCTCTACCAACTGAGCTAACGACCCACGCTTCAACTTGGATGCGGGTAGATATTACCTTGCAGGATGTGCTGCCGCAAGCCGATGGACA
>CAIYBQ010000565.1 GCA_903924445.1 uncultured Armatimonadota bacterium
AGACTTTTGGCGTTACGCACAGAATCCTGACCACCAAGCCACACCGGAACCTGGCCCGTAACCACGTCAGAGTTCGCATCCTTGGGCACGCGGTAGCGCTTGTCCACCACCAAGTCATCCCACACAATCGTCACCACAAACGCAGACCCACTCCGCATAATCGACTGGCGCTTGTAAATGTCATCCGGGACACGGTTGTCCTCAGGCTTGTTCCCAACGTGGTACTTATAGCCATCACAGAAAATGTGGACATCGCGACGCTGCACCGGACCGCCCACATGCCGCAGCGTAATGTCCGGACGGCTCGCGACATCAATGTCATCATAGTCGCGGCCAACATCCTGCTGACACTCCAGCTCCCACGTATGCCCACCAAACGCAACCGTGCCTAGCGCCGCAAGACCAAACATCCTACGCACCGAACCCACACCCGAATGGTCATGCAACGACTCTAAACACAGCCGCTCCAGCTCACTCTCAAAGATCTGCGGACTCACCGTCACACCCGACAAGCCATCCACCGACACCAATGCCGGCAAACCCGCCGACAGACTCCGCAGCTGCTCAATCCCAAGCATCCGACTCAGCCGACCCTGCTCACGCTGATTCCGATACTGGAACAAACACTGATAACACCCATCCGCGCCCGCCACACGACCACAAACACACTGCGTCAAGGCCCGATACGCCGCATCCAACACCGCCTGAATCCGCGTCCGGTCACTCGCAAACTCCTCCAAATAACCCGTTCCACCCGTCACACTGTCAAACAACACCAAATACTGGTGCATCGGCTCCTGCTTGTCCTTCGCCGGCTCAACCATCGTCGCAAGCTGCAAGTGATCCACACGCCCACCGAGAACCTTGCGTAACCCCAGCTTAAATGCCGCCTCCAATGTCGCACGCTTAGCCTCCAAATCATGCAGCGCCACCGGCAACAGAAAACGAATCGCCTCCGTATACGCCTCGCGATACGTCCCAAGCGGCTCCGATGACTCCCCAAGCGGCTTTCCAAACAGCGTGCAGTTACGCCGATGCTCCATCTTCAAGCCCTCATCGGCATCCAATGAAACACCACACTTCACACACACCCTAAATGGCTTGCTCGCAACCGTCTCGCCCGCCGTCGAAAGCTCCGCATTCCCCTCAACCAACCCGAAATTTACCTCGCGGAGCAACACCTTCGAAAAGTACTCCCAGCCAAACCCAAGACGCTCCGCATACACCGCATGCTGACTCGTCGACTCAATACCAAAATACGTACGAAGCACCATCGAGTTCTGAACACGCACCTCCGACAAGTCGTGAAACCGCGAATCCGCATCCTCAATCCTGCTGAAAACCTTGCGCAAACGAACCAACTTACGCACCTGTCCAGCATCCTTCCACCCCAGACACCCGCACTTTTTGCACTGCGTCAACGCATCCCCGGATGCATCCTCAAGCTGCATAAAGTGACAGTCAGGACAAAAACGCCACACTTCCACCAGCTCGCGGTTCGTCGACCCAACCGCCAGCTGGTCGATATCAAACCGACGCGCGGATGCGTAAAAGTGATTCCCCGGTGCAAAGTCGCGCAGCGCACTCGCACTGCCACGCATAAACTCCTGCACCTTCGCACGCGGACGCTCCCCCGTCGCAACATCAACTGGGTGTCTCACCGTCGTAATCAACTTCACCGCATCATCCGGCAAGTCATAGTTGGGCAAAATGCCAATCTCACCAAGCCACGTCAATGTGTAACGCCGACGCGCATCCGCCTGCTGACGCTTTAGTGCCGCCCACTCACTATTAATTGCATCGAGCGCAGCAGCCGCATCCTTGGCATCCACGCGCTTCTGATCCCGCTCGCTCTCCACCTTTTTCTTACGCTCGGTCAGCCGGCGGAACGTGTTCTCACGCTCACGGTCCTCATCCTTTTCAAGCAAAATCGCCGCTTCCAAACGCTGCCGAAGACGCCCCTCCGCCTGCCACAACACCAGCTGCTCACGCGTTCGCACACCGACATGCTCGCCAAGCGCATTCAAAAAGGATGTCAACCACCCGGCGCCATCCGTCTCGACATCATCCAGGAATGCCTTTGGAAAGCCGCCGCCCTGCCACAGCTCCAAGACCTTGCCAACACTCCCCGGAACCGGAGCCCCCGAACGCGCAAACCAGCGGTCGAGACAATACGCCGTAAACTGACGCGCCAGCATTTCAGGCGCATCCAGAAAACACCCCGGAGGCGTCACATCCCCGGCAATCATCTCCATCGGACGCTGGAAGAAGTAACGGTCGTGCGGCGTCGCATCCGCGACCGCCACAATCAATGCATTCCCCGTCTTGCGCCCCGCACGCCCAACACGCTGCAAGTAGTTCGTCGGCTCCGGCGGCACCGAACAGATCATCGCCGCGCTCAAATCACCGATATCGATTCCCATCTCAAGCGTTGGCGTACACGTTAAAAGGTTAGGCGCATCCACCTGCTCGCCAAGCTTAAAACGCGTCTCCAAAATGTCACGCTCGTTGCGCTTCAGCATCCCGGTGTGCTCACGCGAGTAAATACGCTGCACATTGCCACTGCGGAAAATGCGCTGATAGTAGCTCTGACGCCTTTGCGCGCGCTCGACATACACACTCGCGGCCCGGTAGCCAAGACTCGGCATCCCCGACCACAGCTCCGCCGCCCAAACCGGTGCCACCAGGTCATCCCCGTTGCCACACCTCAGTGATGCCACCGTTGGGTACACAACCAGCGCCTCGGGATTGATCATCACCACCGAAACACCGCTCACCGTTTCCTGGCGTAACACCCCACCGGCCACTAGACCGCGGCAAAGCGCACGGTAAATGTCAACCAGCGCATCCACCCGGAACGCTTCCTTGCCAAAACAGCGCTGGCCCCAGTCCATCAGCCACGCCGGGCTCCCCTGTGTCCCGGTACCCAAGCTGTCCCACTCGGCATGTCCATTCCCGAGAGACAAAAACTTCGGACGCGGTGTCTCACGCGAAAAAATGGAAATGTACGGACTGCGCCCCTTTGTGAGGTGATACCACCCGCCACCCGAGTGCAAAAAGTTGTACAAAAATGAGTGATACGTGGCTCCCCGGCGCTTCAATCGCAGCAAAAAGCCATCGATAAACTGCCGGCGCTGCAACGCATCCGTGTCGCTCCAGCCCGCGATCTCCTCGGTCAGGATGGCATCCGCGCCCTCAACCGCCGCATCCAAAACATCGGCGTCAAACCACGCCGTTGAACACCGCGTCTTGTCAAGCGTCCGGCCCACCCGCAGGTTCAAGCC
>CAIYBQ010000566.1 GCA_903924445.1 uncultured Armatimonadota bacterium
AGCATCCAGCTCGTTCAGCATCACCAAAGGACCTAAAGCGGGAGCGACGGGAACCGGCCTGACTGAGCTCGTGTACACACCTGAGTTCCTCTACACATTCTCCTTCGTCGGTGATGTTCCAGGCTACTACACCTATTCGACCACCGGACGCTGGGACAGCAATGGTGGCGGCTATAAGTCCTACTCCAAGGACCAGAATGGCGTCGTGCAGCGCTATGAGGCTTCGTATAACAACGATGGCACATCGAGGCTGCTCTTCACGGATGAAAACGGCCTTGAGTTCACGCTGAACTTCAATGCCGACCAATCCGGCACGGGCACGGTCACTGGCAAGGACACCACGGTGCTCCCGGCGACGATTGTATGGGATGCGAGTGGAAGCGGAACGATCACGTTCAAGGATGGCTCAACGGAGACATTTGTGGACTTCCAGTTCCGTCGTAGCTAAACGCAGCTAAGCCATCCATGAGCGGCTGAGGGTACGAATCCCGGGTCGGCGTTCTTTTCGAATGTCTGATACCGGGATTTTTCGTGTCAGGTTTGATGTGGGCTGTTAGGGGATGTTTGTGATGAGGGACTCGTAGGATTCCGCGAGGCGAAATGCCCTCCGCTTACGGGATGCATCCTGAACTTCGAGAAAGCCAGCAGCACACCATGCATCACAGAGCTTATGAACGGTTCGGGCGCCCAGGTTCAAATGGTCGGCGAGGTCCTGCGTTGTAACGATGGCTTGGCGACGAAAGAGTGTAAGTGCCAGGCGTTGCTTTGCATCCAGAAGGCGGAGTGTTACGCTGTTGTCGGCACCGCCACGTTGTGCCGTACGCTCGGCCTGCCGCTGAACTGCTTCAAGCGCATCGGCCATCCCACGGCAAAAGTATGCAATAAAAGGCGTTATCGCAGCTTCCACCCTACCAAAGTAGTAGTTGTGGGATGAGCCGACATTAAGGGCATCGTAGTAGCCATCCAGATTCTTGGCGTAATACTCCTCGAGGTTGTAAATGCCTTTGAGAGAAAACCCAAGCTTCCACAGGAGCAATGTGGTCAGGAGGCGTGCGGTGCGACCGTTGCCATCGTAGTAGGGGTGGATGGTTGCAAATTGGTAGTGTGCAATCGCCGCGATGACGGGTGCGGGCAGCGTTGGTTGAGCTGCCAGCCAGTCCATCAGCTGTGTCATAAGGGCTGGGACATCGGCAGCTTCCGGGGGCAGATAGACGATTCCGCCGGTACGACTGTCCCGGATGACATTTTGACCATCGCGGTATGGCGTTCGTGTGCTACGGCCCTGCATCAACCATCCGTGGATAAGCTGGATATCTTTTTCACCAACGGGCGCATTGTTTAGCGCGAGCTCCTCAACAATATCGATTGCGCGGTAATAGTTACGAACCTCGATTTCATCACGTTCACGGCCCGCAAACTTCGCTCCGGCGACCACGAGTGAGACCTCGAAATCTGATAAGCGGTTACCTTCGATTTGCGTTGAATAGTGGGTAGCTCCAAGCCGTGCGGTTTCCCTCAGGGATGCCAACATTTCGACATCAATGGGAAGCTGCGCAATGGCGAGGCGAGCTGCATCTATCGCTGCGAGGTCATCCAAAATCGCTGGAGTGAGCTCAAAGACAGGTGTGAACACAAGCAAAGCATATCAAATGTGCAGATAAATGACAGATAAAGTGCAGATAAATGACGGATAAGCTTGGGTTTTGCTTTTGGTTGGGGGCTTGATACTGCAACTCCGGCAGCTCCATTCACAAGATGCTGTATTCTTTGTATACATGCGATACATCCAAGTGAAGAAGGTACTGACATGTCTGTCGTGATGACATTTCGTGTCTCGGATGAGCTCGCATCGGACATCGATGTCCTTGCGAAGGCTCAGCGCCGGTCGAGGAGTGATGTTGGTAGCCGTGCGCTTGAAGAGTGGCTTCGGATGGAGCAGTTTCCCGGGATTGAGTTCCGCACAGCGGCTGGGCTACGAATCGCGTGTCTCAAGCTGCGGATGCCCGTGCATGAAGTCATCCGGGTCGCGAAGAGTTACACCTTCGATGTACACCTTACGGCAGAGCATTGTGCATTGACCCCGGAACTTGTCCAAGCTGCGATCCAGTACTACGAGCGGTTTCGGACCGAGATTGACATGTTGATCCCGGAAGGGGATGCTGCACTGGCGGTGTTGCAGCGCTTCTTCCCGGATGTATGCGACACCATTCTTCCAAGCCGTTAGCTAGCTATGTTACGGTTGCTGCTGGATGAACATATTTCCAGCAAGGTAGCACACGGGCTGAAACGGCAGTTACCTCTGGCTGATGTTGAGTGCATCCTGACATGGCAAGATGGTGTACATCTGGGATCACCTGACGATGTTATTCTCATTAATGCACTACGCGATTGGTGTGTTGTGGTTACCTATGACCTTGCGACGATGCCGAGTGCAATTCAATCTATTGCTTCCGGTCACGGTCAACATCCAAGAGTGCTGTTTATCGACACAAAGACATTACGCCCAAATGACATCGGCGGGCTTGTGCGAGCATTGCAATCCTTTTTAATGATGCATGCTGGATCGGAGCATCTGAACAATCAAGTGCACTTCTTGCGGACAGCAAACGATTAAGTTGCCAAAGAGCCTGTTCGACGTGCCTTGGGATCGAAGAACTACCCCAACCCAGCACACGGGCTGCTCACCACGCAGCCATCCGGTTCGCGGCAGTGGATAAACGCCCCGATGGTTGTCACCCATCCCCACTATTCCTGTTCCTAAATGTATATATGTGTAATGTATAATATGCGAAATGGAACAGACGCTAATAGAGTTTGTAGACACTAAAGGGATTCTGCGGACAGCCGATGTCGAAGTTGCCGGGTATTACCGTGTTGAGTTAACACGCTTGGTTCACGCTGGGCAACTGGTACGCGAGGCGCCTGGTGTTTACATGACTGCAAAACATCAGGTTACTGAGTGGCATGACCTTGCAATTTTGTCACTTGCCATCCCGAATGCCGTTGTGTCGCTTATATCTGCTCTGGCGTTTCATGGGATTGGCACGCAGCTACCTCGGGAGCACTGGATCACAGTTCCGCAGGGTTCACGCATCCCGAAGTTCACGCAACCAATAAAAGTGATGACAGCGGGCGTGGATTTCTACGCGACGGGTATCGAGCTTCACTCGATTGAAAGCGTGAATGTAGCCGTTTATTGCATTGAGAAGACCATCGCAGATTGTTTCAAACATCGCTCAAAAGTCGGCATCGATGTCGCAGTAGAGGCTTTAAAGGATGCATGGCATCAGCGATGTATTACGTTGGCGGGACTTTCTCATTTTGCCCAAATCAACCGGGTCCATAAAGTGATGGAGCCATATATGCAGATGTTGATGGACTGATGGCAGACATTTCCAAATCTATCTTTCCCTACCCCAACCCAGCACACGGGCTACTCACCACGCAGCCATCCGGGTCGCGGCAGTGGATAAACGCCCCAAGCACGCCATTTGGAACGCGGGCACGGACACGCCCGCCGCGTGGCAGGCGGCCAAGCTCGATGTTTGTCCAAGTGCGCTGCGGCCAAGGCTTATTGTCTGCCTGAGTAAAGCTTAGCGTGACAAGGGCATCCGGGTGGACATTAATAAATCGGGCATCCAGAAAACTGCTGTCTTCTTTAAATGATATGCACCGCCCGAGGCGCGGCTTTTTAAATGCGTGGAAGTCGGCATATCTGTGGAGCTCTTTCGGCACCTCGCCCTGCGTATGGCCATGCGGCATAAATGGCATAAACGCCAGCGTCTTCTCCCCGCGGGTGAGGTCGTGACTCTGCTGCCACATTTGGGGCGTGAAAGCAAAATCCGTCGCACCATTCATCCAAAGCATCGGCAATTTGGCATTTGCTAGGTACACGGATGGATCCCAAAGCTTCATCCACTTTTCACGGATCTCCCGCGGCGCTTTATCCAGACCAAGGCCCGGCGAGTCGCCGATAAACCCGCAGCCGTACACCGGCATCGCGTAACGGAAGCGGGAATCGACACCCGCGACGATGCTCGTCAAAAATCCGCCCCACGAGATGCCCGTGACGCCAATACAATCCCGGCGGACATTTGGGAGCGCGCGGAGGATGTTGTGCGCGCGGATCACCGACTCGATGGCATGAAAGGTCCACTGATCTTCCGGGTTTTGATGGATGGTTTCGTACGCGCCCCAGCCCGCCGGGCCGCCAAGCGGATGCTGATCACGCCGCTTTCCGCCATGGTCAGGCGTGTGCCCACAGGTGTCCATCGCGATCGCCGCGTAGCCGCGGTCTACCCACATTTTCACCCAGTGGGCGAACGCCGACCCTCCGCCGCCATGGATGAGGACAATCCCAGGGACGGGCTTTTCTTTTGATGCGCCATCGGGAACACCCATCCACGCGAAGACACGGGTGGGCTTTCCTTTGAAGGATGGGCCATCGTAGAAGAGGGAGCGGACCCCAGGGGCATCAAAGCCGGGAGCCGGGTACTGCTGCGGAGTACGGTCATTAATGGTCGATGGCGTGCGCATGGCGCAGTCTATCAAGTGTGTGTCCAAGTGATGTTTCTCAAAGTTCTGATGGTCATCAAAAATAGTTTCAATCGGATGTCACGCCTGTCCACGCTGCGGCGATGAGTAGATAGGCGGCAAACGGGGAATGGGTTCAAACCCCGAAACTGCCAATAATAAAGAAGCCGTGCTATCGTACGCGGGTCGGGAGATTTGAAACATGGACACATCGGTGATGGCTGCGGCCGCAGGCGGAATGGTTTTCGGAGTCGGCGCAGCGGTAATCTTCCTGAACAGCCGGTTTGCAACCGAGCGCTCGGCAAAGATCGCGGCTGAGGCAGCCCTAAAGCCTTTGCAGGACCAGCTGGCAAGCGTTCAAAAGGAAAACAAGCAGCTGGATACGCGCATCACCGATGCACAAGCGAGCTTGAGAAAAGCTGACGCGGATGTCGCAG